>JAFGEX010000289.1 GCA_016931355.1 bacterium | reverse complement strand
CCGATTTCCGCGCCGAGGCCGTAAACGCCTCCGTCCGCAAGACGGGTGGAGGCATTGACCATGACCGATGCACTGTCCACCCGGTTGATGAAGGCCTGAGCCGTGCGTATGTCACGGGTGACAATCGCATCCGTATGGCCGGAGCCGTAAGTGTTGATGTGCCGGACCGCCTCGTCGATTCCCGACACCACACGGACGGACAGAATCAAATTCAGGTATTCCTCGGTCCAGTCCTTTTCAGACGCCGGTTGGACGTCTTGCGGAACCAGACGCCTGGTTTCCCCGCAGCCGCGTATTTCGACGCCTTTTCCTTTCAGGGAAGATAGAATCCCCGGTAAAAAATCCGCTGCAACCGGCGCATCCACCAGCAGGGTTTCCAGAGCATTGCATACCGCAGGGCGCTGCGTCTTGGCGTTCAGAATGATGCGGGAGGCCATATCCAGATCTGCATCGCGGTCCACATACACGTGGCAGACGCCCTTATAATGCTTCAGAACGGGTATGCGGGATTTTTCAACCACGTTCCGTATCAGTCCCTCCCCCCCTCTCGGAATGACCAGATGAACCAGATCGTCCTGCAGCAAAAGTTCATCCACCGCCTGCCTGTCCCTGGATTCCAGAAACGAAACCAGGCAGGGATTGATCCCCGCTGCCTGAAGGGCGTCCCGAATGATCCGGATCAGGAACCGGTTTGAATGGAAGGCGGCTGTCCCGCCCCGGAGAATCGCGCCGTTCCCCGACTTGAGGCAGAGTATGGCTGACTCAATCGTGACGTTCGGACGCGCCTCATAGATGATGGCAATGACGCCGATGGGCACGCGCATGCGTCCGACCCTGAAACCCTGCGGACGGACCGTCATATCCGTAACCTTGCCCGCCGGATCCGGGAGAGCGGCGACTTCCGCGCAGGACCGAATCATACCCCGGATGCTTTTCTCATCCAGTGCAAGGCGGTCCACCAGAGCAGGATTCATGTCTGCGCTTTTCGCAGCCAGGACATCCTTCCGGTTCTCATCCAAAAGAGAAGAAATCCGTTCCCCCAGCAGAACCGCAATCGTGTCCAGGACGCTGTTTTTCACGCGCGTATCCGCGGTTTCCAGAAATTGCCGGTAAGCCTCCAGCGTCTGCCGGGCCAGTTCCCGAACGTTGCTCATCCCTGCCTCCCGGTCAGCACGATCATGTTGTCCCTGTGTATGACTTCCTCGGAGAAACGCTTGGTCGAAAAAGCCCTGACCTGGTCGGTGCGACGGCCCTTGATTTTCTCGATATCCTCGCTGGAATAATGTGTGATGCCCTTGCCGATCATTTCGTTCCGCAGATTGTAGATTCCGACAATGCTTCCCTCCGGGAACTCCTTCTCGGTTCTCACAATGCCTCCAGGGAGAAGGCTTTTGGACCCGTGGACAAGCGCGTTTTCGGCGCCTTCATCCACGATGATCTTGCCGCGTATCTTGTGATTGAAGAATATCCACCGTTTCCGTTTTTTCTCGTATTTCTCTTCAGGGCGGATAAAGGTCCCGATATCGCGGCCTTGCAGGATGTCCCGGAGATTCGGATTCATGCCGCTCGTGATCACCACGCCGGTGCCCATGCTGGCGGAGCGCTGCGCAGCCAGCAGTTTGGAGCGCATGCCGCCGAGAGAAAGCCCGTTCTGCTTGTCCTCAATGCGGGAGAACAGGCTGTCGTCGATGCGGTCCACATAGGAAATTCTTTCGGCATCCGCGTAGCGGTGCGGATTTCTCGAAAAAACGCCGTCAATATCCGAAAAAAGGACCAGGAGATCCGCATCCAGAAGCACGGCGGCCAGGGCGGAAAGGGTGTCATTATCCCCGAATTTGAGTTCCTCTACAGCCACGCTGTCGTTCTCATTGATGATCGGGATGCCCTTAAAACCGATCAATGCCCTCAGGCAATCGCGCGCATGCAGAAAACGGTTCCGGTTTTCGATGATGTCGTAGGTCAGGAGGATCTGCCCGGTACGCACGCCCCTGGCTTCGAACAGGGCGTTCCATTTCTGCATCAGTAGGGTCTGACCGATGGAGGCCAGCGCCTGGATTTTCTTGATGTCCGTCGGCCGCGAGTCCAATCCAAGCTCCTTCATGCCAAGGCCCACCGCCCCGGAGGTGACGATTGAAAATTCGTATCCCTTTTCTCTGAACGCGGCGATATCCTCCACGAGACGCCGGATTTCCGCTTCCCTCTCCCCACGGTCATAGGCAAGCAGAACCTTGGTTCCGAGTTTCAGGACAATCCTGCGGCATCCGGAAATGAAAGCCTCTCTCCGGTCTACCGGATTGGCGGATGGATTGGTTTTTTTGCGGCCCATTTTTCTTCTGATCTCATTGGCAGTCAAAACGACAGAAGATAATGATTATTTCATACACTTTCAAGAAATTTGTATTAAAAATTCAATGAGCCGAATAGTATTCGATGCTCAAAACCGATCCTGCCCTGTAAAATCCCAACCGGCCGTCTTCCGGAAGGGCCCGTGCAGCATTATTTTCCGATCAGTTTGAGAAATTCCATTCGCGTGGACTGGTTTTTTTCAAATCCTCCCAGCATGGTGGAAGTCTGCATTACGGAATTCTGTTTTTCAACGCCGCGCATCATGGCGCATAAATGCCGGGCCTCTATCACCACGCCCACGCCCACGGGTTTCAGGGTTTTCCAAATGGCTGAGGCAATCTGACGGGTCAGTCTTTCCTGCACCTGAAGGCGCCTGGCGAACATATCCGCGATACGGGCGAGCTTGGACACACCGATGATCGATTCATTGGGGATGTAGCCGATATGGCATTTCCCGTAAAAAGGCAGCAAATGATGCTCGCACAGAGAGTAGATCTCGATGTCTTTCAGGATGATCATATCCTTGGTTTCCGTCTTGAACACCGCTTTGTTGACGACATCCGCCAGGCATTGCCTGTATCCGCACGTCAGAGCCTTCATGGCATCCGCCGCCCTTTTGGGAGTCCGCAACAGCCCTTCACGGTTGACGTCCTCCCCGACTGCCAGAAGGATTTCCCGGTAAAGTTCTTCCATCATCAGATTCCTTTTTTGAAAAGAATTTTTTCGATTTCATTCATCGTCCGGTTCATCGCCTGCATGGTTTGGGTGAAAGGATCCGGCGAGGTCATGTCCACGCCTGCGTCCCTGAGCAGGTCGATGGGATAGCGGGATCCGCCGGCGGACAGGAAGGCCAGCACATCGGGCACGGCTTTCTTTTCGCCTTGCAGGACTCTTTCTGCGAGGGCCGTGGAAGCGGTGAAACTGGTGGAATACTGATAAACATAAAAATTGTAATAAAAATGGGGAATATAGGCCCATTCCACCGGTATCGGTTCCTCGATCACGCATATCCCCAGGTCATGCCCGTAATACTTCTTCAGCAGGTCGCGGTAGAGGTTGGTCAGAACATCGCCCGTCAGAGGCTGATCCTTTTCCGCAATCTCATGGATCGTCCATTCGAATTCCGCGAACTGTGTCTGGCGGAATACGGTCCCCTTGATGCTGTCCAGGTATTCCATGAGAAGAGACAGGCGCACATCGTCGTCTTTGATGGTTTTAAGCATCCGGTCCATGAGCAGGGCTTCGTTCAGTGTGGAGGCGACCTCCGCCACGAAAATCGAGTAATTCGACAGTGGATACGGCTGTGTCTTGTTGCTGAAGTAGCTGTGCATCGTGTGCCCCAGTTCATGCGCCAGGGTGCTGACATCCTGGAACTGGCCGTTGTAATTGAGCAGAATATAAGGATGAACATCATAGACGCTGCCGTTGGAGTAGGCGCCGGACCGCTTGCCGGGAGATGGAAAAATGTCTATCCACCGGTTCTCGAAAGCGAGTTTGACGCCATCTGCATAGTCCTTCCCCAGCGGCTTGACCGACTCCAAAACCAGTGTTTTGGCCTGTTCGATGTCGTACTTGAGCTCCACGCCCGCCACAGTCGGCGCGTACAGATCCGAGTATTTCAGGGTATCGACGCCGAGCATCCGTTTCTTGATCTTCAGGTAGCGGTGGAACGAATCCAGGTTTTGATTGACATTGTTGATCAGGGCATGATAGACGCCGGCCGGGATCGCATTTTCATCCAGTGCGCTCTCCAGGCAGCTGTTATATCCGCGGACCCGGGCATAAAAAAGATCCTTTTTGATGTTGGCGTAGAGCTGGGACCCGAAAGTCCGGCGAAACTTGTCCAAGGCGCCCCAGAAGGCCTGAAACACCTTTTCCCGGTCGGCGCGGTTCGGATGGGCCCTGTACTTTGAATAACCGGCCTGGTTCAGAAGCGCCTTGCTGCCGTCGCTGAGCACGACTTCCGGATACGGCAGTTCCGCATTTGAGAAAATATTGTAAATGCTGCCCGCTGCGCCGGAAAGCAAACCGGCTTCGGCAATGATTTTTTCCTCCCGGTCGGAAAGCTTGTGGGCTTTCCTGCGCAGGACATCCCGAAGGTAGAATTCGAATATCCCAAGTCCCGGCTGCTCCTGAATGAACCGCGCGATATCGTCCCCGTTCAATCCGGTCAATTCGGATTCGATGTAGGAGGCTTTGGTCTCATATTGCGTACCCAGCTGGGCCATTTCCTGTTTCATGGCCATGGCATCCGCATTCCGCGTGTCCTGATCCGACCGCATGTTGGCATAGCTGAAAAGGCGGACGAATTCCTTTGACAGATCCGCGTTCAATTCCAGGCAGGCCAGCAGGTCCTTCGATGAACGGGATAGGCGGCCCTTGAAAGGCAGTATTTGATCCAGCCTGGACACCCAGGCGTCTTTCGCTGTTTTCCAGGCCTCATCGGAAGGATAGATATCCTCCAGTTTCCAGGTATGCTGAACCGGGATTTCCGAACGCTCCCGCGTCTGGGAAGCCGAATTTTGAATGCCGAGCGCCATAGCGAATACTCCTGTCAGGATGATCCATTTTTCACCTTGTTTCATCATCTCTCCTTTCGTCTGTTTGATTTCGATCGACCGCGGATGCCTGCGGAAACGCGCCGCGGCACGGGTTTACGGAGAAAAAAGTCATGTTCCCTGCGCCGCTCATGAGCCGCTTTCAGGATCCCCATTTTTTCTCCGGTCAGCGGATCCCGTCCCGTGTAGTAAAAGACTGAGGAAAGAGTCATGGGAAGCGGAATGAAGGCCTGCACCTGCTTCGGCAGGAATCCGAAGAGGGCGAGAACCTGCCGGCGCATCGAGGCGGAAGCCCCGGATTTCGATCCCGGGTGGCAGGTCATGAAATACGGCAGCAGATACTGCCGTTTCGAAGCCCGGATCGTGGCCTTTCGGAAATGTTTCACAAATGCGCCCAGATCGGTCAGGGGTTGTTTGCGCATGGCCCGAAGAACGGGCCGGGACAGGCTCTCTGGGGCGATTTTCAACTGCCCGGACACATGATTCCGGACGAGCCGTTCCAGATGGCGGTGCGCGTCCGGATCAAGCATGAAAAGGTCATATCGTATCCCTGAGCCCACGGCAGCCTGTTTGACGCCCTCCAGGCTTGCGACTTTTGCCAGCAGGTCCATCCAAGGCCGGTTTGAATGCCCAAGATGGGGACAAAGTCCGGGCGACAGACAACTTTCCCTGTTGCATTTCCAGCGTCTGGCGCAGGAGTATCCGTACATGTTGGCCGTCGGTCCGCCGACATCCGAGATATGCCCGCGGAACGAGGGATCCCCCGTGATGCGCCGGACTTCCCGCAGAATCGATGACGCGCTGCGGCTTATGATGCGCCTGCCCTGATGCAGGGACAGGGAGCAGAATGAGCAGCCGGACACACAGCCCCGGTGGGAGATGACCGAATGTCGTATCATGTCAAATGCAGGCACGGATTCCGTATAATCCGGATGCGGCTTTCTGGCAAAAGGCAAATCAAAAACAGCATCCAGATCCTGTCCGCCTGTATCCGT
>JAFGEX010000288.1 GCA_016931355.1 bacterium | reverse complement strand
GATGCCACTGGTTGCGGTTTTTCCTCGTGTCGAGCATCCACCAGATCACGGCGATGTCCACGGAAGTCGCCATGCTTCCGGTCAGCCTGCAGATGGCGAAATCCTTGGCGTCCAGGAATTTGTGTGCGGCTTTGAAAACCTCCGGTTCGTATTGCTGAAGCCACAGCAGCTTCCCGATCTGGTCCTTGCCCGTGTGGCCGGGGGCTCCGCCGGTTATGGTCAGGAAACGGAGCAGGTTCGGGATGTTGTATCCCTGTATTTTCGGAGGACCCCAGAGTTTTTCGCGTATGATGTCCGCGCTGCGGCCGTCCAGCCAGCTGAACGCCCTGCGCAGTGGGATTCCTTTCCTGTCCACAGGCACCAGGCATTGCGTCTGCGAGGAAAATGTGACGCCGACCACCTGCTTCGGAGACACGCCCGTCTTTTTCAGAACGGTTTGCGTGGTGGCGCAAACCGCATTCCACCAGTCCATGGCGTCCTGTTCCGCGCATTCCGGCGCCGGATGGTGCATCGGATATTCAACCTTGTCCGTGGCGATGATCTCCCCGTGCACGGTGATCAGCACGGCCTTGTCCGCGCTGGTGCCCAGGTCATGCGCAACAATGTATTGGTCCGCCACTTGGCAGCCTCTTGGTTTGGGATAAGCCGGATGGTATGGAAGCTTCCCGCGGACGCTTCGGACCCCGGGGTCCTTTGAGCCTTTACGGCGGGCCGCTGGGAATACGCCCGCTGTCAGATTGAAGCTCCCCTGCAGCTCGCCGGAGGAATCTTCGATCTGCAGGGGAAATAACAATGATATTCGCTCACTGACCCCGGGTCAAAGCCCGGGGCAGGCCCCGCGGCAAGCCGCGGCATAGGCGCTCTTTGACAGATTTAATTAAAGGCCAATATGCGAAAATATTCCAGGTGTGTCAACGGGTAAATGTGATTCTTGAAAAAAGTTGAGCCGAAGTTCGCAGGTCGTCTTGCCTGACCGGCATGAGATCATCCGATCATCATCCTTGCCTTGTTTTTCTTGCTTTTTGAACCTCGAATCATTATGTTTAATCTAATCCGCTGAACCCTTCATTCTTTCCCGAAAAGCTGTTTGATCTGTCGATGATATTTTCTGATTGATCATATGGGACGCAATCCATAAGATTTACAATCAGGGGCGATCGCATCATGGCTGTACCCTCCGATCGGGCCGTGACGCCAAGGGATTCCTGTCGCAGGCCTGAAATCGCGGGGCCATCAGAAACATCAACAGAAAGGGGACAGTAATGAAAAAAAACGTGTTTGCATTGTTGTCCGTCCTGGCGCTCATTTCAACGGCCGGCGCTCAATCATTTATTGAAATCACTGAGGGGGGATGGGGAGAAGGCAGAGATTTTGCGAGGCCTTGTTTTGCCGATATCGACAACGACGGGCTGCTTGACCTGATCGTCGGCGACCGGAACGGGACCCTTGAGCATCTCGAACAAAGCGCGCCCGGATCCTTCTTGTTTGTTTCGCTGACAAAAACCTTTAACAACATCCACCTGGCTTCCGATCCCGCACCCCGGATGAAGGACATTGACAACGATGGATTGCTCGATCTCCTGATCGGCGACTATTCCGGGACGCTGCATCACTATGAACAGAACGCCCCGGGGGATACGGGTTTCTCCCTCGTGTCTGAAGCGTTCAACGGCATTCAGGTCGGGCGGATTTCAACGCCAAGCTTCACCGACCTGGATCATGACGGTCTGATCGATTTGATTGTCGGCGAAGAAGACGGAAATCTGAATCATTACGAACAGGATCACGAGAATTCATATGATTTCTCCCTCATCACAGAGTCCCTGGGCGGCATCGATATCGGCTTCATTTCCACGCCTGCCTTTGCCGATCTGGATGGCGACGGATTGCTGGAATTGCTTGTCGGCCAGAATACAGGGGCCATCCACTATTTCAAACAAAGCGGTCCGGGGTCGGCGACATTTGACTTTGTGACATCCCAATATATCGATATCCCCATTTGGCAACCCTGCCCTGTGTTTGTTGATTTAAACGACAACGGCCTGCTGGATTTGATGATCGGCGATCTTTCAGGTTTCGTCTGGTATTACGAGCAACCTTCAGCCGCCTCCGACAGGGTTGTCCTGATCACCCAAAATGTGCTCCCGGGACATGATTTTGGCAGTAATGTGAATCCATTTATATTGGACATCGATCAGAATGATAAAATGGATCTCATCGTCGGAACCGCCAATGGAACCATCGTGCATCTTGAACAAGACTCCTCCGGGTCGTCCTTTTTCACGGTGGTAACCGATTCTTTCAACAACATCCAATTAGGGGGCGGCCACGCCTGCCCGGTTTTTGCCGACCTGGACCGGAATGGATTGCTGAATCTCATCATCGGCCGCTCCAACGGCCGTCTGGAGCACTATGAACAAGCCTCTGAATATTCCTTGATATTCAACGAAAATTCCGAACCATTCAACGGTCTGGATGTGGGAGAATTCAGCAAGCCGTGTTTTTCCGACCTGGATCATGACGGGCTGTGGGACATGCTGGTCGGCAATGGAGACGGCGCCCTGTTTCACTATGAACAGGCGGAAATGAATTCATTGCATTTCAATCTGACTACCGAAGCATTCAACGGCATCCTTGTGCCCCACATGGTCCGGCTCTGTATTACGGATTTGCAGAAGGACGGACAGCTGGACTTGATCATCGGGAACAGTTCCGGCTGCCTCCACCATTATGAACAAGGCCTGCAGGACCCCATGCTCTTCTCCCTCGTGACGGAAACCTTCGCGGATATCCAGATCGGCAATTCCGTCAGTCCGTATTTCGGTGACGTTGATGGAGACGGGTTGGATGATTTGCTGATCGGCGAGAGATACGGCGGGGTTTACTATTACCGAAGGAAGGATCAGACCGGCGTCCCTGATCATCATCCCATCATCGCAGAGACTCATCATTTTGAATTGAAGCCCAACTATCCCAATCCCTTTAATCCGAAGACCCATATCGTGTTTTATCTGCCGAAAACGGCAAGTGTCGAAATAGGCATCTATGATCTTGCCGGGAAAAAAGTCGAAACGTTGCTCCATGGATGGAGCCGGCCCGGGTATCATTATTTGACGTGGGATGCGTCCGAGTATTCGTCCGGCGTTTATTTCATCAAAGCAAGTTCGGGCTCTTCCGGACAACTGCAACGGTGTCTGCTGTTGAAATAAGAATTGAAGCTCCCCGGCAGCAAGCAACGGGGAATCTTCGTTCTGTAAAGAAAAGACATTTGGATTCGCGCGCTGACCCCGGGTCAAAGCCCGGGGCAGGCCCCGGGGAATGCGCTCGCTGTCAGATTCAATACATGATACGCCCCAAGGGGCGGGGAATTGGACACATAGAGATTAAACTGTGCTGCGGGAGATTTCGGAATGGGTCAATCCTGGGATTCCAGCCATTTCATGGCTTCATCCGCATCACTGAATGTCTCCACCGTGACGCCCATGCCTTTATAGCGGTCCCTTATCGGTTTCATGTTCAGTTGGCCCAATGCCTTCTTCGGCATGACAAGGGCCCAGTAATCCCAGCCTGTCTTGAGAATCCGGTTTTCCCAGTTCTCCTGGCCCCATTTGATGTCTTCCTCCGCCAGGGCCATGTTTTCCCTGTCATCCGAAAGCCATTTTCTGCAATCATACTTTTCATAGGCATCCGCAGCCTTGGTCATCATGTTTCGAAAGTTTTCCCCGAATATGAATTTATGAATCGTATGATGGACGATTTTTTTCTCCGGATAGACAACGACCGTGCAGAAATCATTTTGAAACACTGTTTCCATGACAGGGACTCCTGTTTGTTATGTGAAAACCAGACTCGCCTGATTTGATTTACTGCAAATTTAATTCCAGCCATCATTGCTGATTTAATCAAATGGAAGCTTTTCTGCAGTAAGCGGCCTGGAATATTAAATCTGCAGGGAGAAATTTGTTTGTATTCGCTCGCTTTCAGATTCAGCGGCAATCATTTCAGGTTGAAAAAGATGATTGCAGAATTTCCAACTGTGAGCGACGCTTCGGACCCCGGGGTCCTTTGAGCCTTTACGGCGGGTCGCTGGGAATACGCCCGCTGTCAGATTCATTTATCGGCCAATATGCGAAAAGTCTGCTGTTCAGTCAATGACTAAATGGGATCCCTTAAAAAATCCGGGCTGCCCAATTCTTCAGCCGGGGACCCCATACCTGGAGGCTTCATCCTGCCCCGTGATTCCCTTGTTTTTTGAATTACGAATGATTATGTTCTCATAAATTCAGATGAATAGCTCCAGATCTCAATAGGATCTTTTCCGGGTCTTGCCACAAGGCAGGCAAACGGATCAACAATTCTTATCCTCTGCAAATCAAGAGAACCAAAACCGGGCAGGTGGTCGATGAAAAAACACATAAAGAATCCAGGAAGGGCAGGCACGAAAGACTTCAGCCCGCCTTCCCTGAAAACAAATCCGGATTACAAGCTGAAGAAAAAACTGAAGCGGAGGTTCCGGATGAACTATGACGGCAAATGAATGCTCACTCACCGGAGAAAATCCTTAAAAGCCGTTTACCGCCGGTTAGACGAATCAGACCCCGGGGTGCACCCCGGGGTCCTTGCACTTTTCATAAATTCCTGTAAATTCCAAACGGAGGGCCCCATGCGCCGCTTGAAACTGATCGCTGTTGTCTGTCTTCATCTGGCAATCCTATCCTGCACCCGGGGAGACCTTTCGGATCAAAAAATCCGGGTCATGACCTTCAACATCAGGCTCAACACGGCGTCGGACAGCCTGAATGCCTGGCCTTACAGAAAGGACATGGCTGCAAGCATGATCCGATTTCACCGGGCGGATATTGCAGGCCTGCAGGAAGCCCTCCATGATCAGGTTCTGGATCTGGCAGCACGTCTCCCGGATTACGGCTGGTTCGGCTTGGGCAGGGATGACGGCAAAGAGGCAGGCGAATACATGGCCGTATTCTATTCAAAGAAGCGGTTCGAAGTGCTGCGCAACGCCACATTCTGGCTGTCGGAAAACCCGGAGATCCCGGGAAGAGGCTGGGACGCGGCCTGCAACCGGGTTGTGACCTGGGGCGAATTCAGGGACCGGAAGACCGGAAAAAGATTTTTCCATTTTAATACGCATTTTGACCATATGGGTGAAACAGCAAGACGGGAGAGCGCGAAATTGCTGCTGGAAAAAGTAGAAGGAATCGCCGGTCATTCCGATGCAGTCGTGACAGGTGATTTCAACTCCACGCCGGATTCCGTCCCGTATGAAATTTTAACACGCGATCCGGGAGGAACAACTGGATTGCGGCTGAAGGACGCCAAGACGGTTTCTGTGAATTCGCATCACGGCCCGTCCGGCACATTCACGGCGTTCAACCTGCCGGATTCCCGTGTCAAAGGCCGGCCCATCGATTTTATCTTTGTGTCCGAAGGGATTCATGTTTTCAATCACGGCACCCTGTCGGACAG
>JAFGEX010000287.1 GCA_016931355.1 bacterium | reverse complement strand
TGTTTTCAATGCAATTAAAGGATCCATTACCAAAAGAATATGAATCGCAATTATCTTTATTCAAAGTTTAACCGGACACTCATGATCTGACATCTGAGATCTTCTTCGGAAATCCTCAATCGTCAATCGGAAATGATCTTTCCAGCAATCGCCTCGTCAAACGGCGGATAAAGCACGCCCTTCTCCGTGATGATACCCGTGATGAATTCATGCGGGGTTACATCGAAAGCGGGATTCAGCACCGAAGCGTTTTCCGGCACAGTCCGGACCCCGAAACTTTCCGAAATCTCCCGTGCAGGCCTGTGCTCGATCGGTATTTCCGCGCCTGTGGGAGTGGCCGGATCGATCGTGGACACGGGAGCCGCCACGTAAAACGGTATGCGATGCGCGCGGGCTGCTATGGCGAGACCATATGTCCCGATCTTGTTCGCCGCGTCCCCGTTGGCAGCGATCCGGTCCGCCCCGACCAGGATGCAATCAACCTTTTGCGTCTTCATGACATGGGCCGCTGCGGAATCGCAGATCACCGTGACATCAATGCCGGACTGCCGGAGCTCCCAGGATGTCAGTCTGGCGCCCTGCAGCAGCGGCCTGGTCTCGCAGGCAAACACCTGAACGCGTTTCCCGGATTCCGCAGCAGCGTAAACGACTCCCAGTGCAGTCCCGAAATCCGAAGTGGCCAGCGCGCCCGCGTTGCACAGCGTCACCACCGCGGCCGGATCCGGCAGAAGCGCAGCCCCGTTCCTGCCCATTTGGCGGCATGTGGAACGGTCCTCTTCCAGGATGAGCAGAGCCTCCTCGACGAGCCCACTGCGGATTTTGTCCACGCCGCCGTGTAGATCGCGCGCCAGGCGTTTCTCCATGCGGCCGACCGCCCAGAAAAGGTTCACAGCCGTCGGTCTTGTGGACGCAAGAATAGAGCCCGCTTCACGCACGGCCCGCGCCATCTTCTCTGCATCCTTTCCTGAAAAATTCCACGCGGCGAGCGCCATGCCCATGGCAGCCGCGATCCCGATGGCCGGTGCTCCGCGGATTTTAAGCTCCCGGACTGCATCCGCCAGCGCCGGTATTTCACGGATGTCCAGGTGAACCAGATTTTGGGGAAGGCGGGTCTGGTCTATGATGCGGATGCAGCCGTCTTTCCAGGCTATCGTCTCTACCGGCAACTTTCACTCCCCCGTCAGCTGGACGACGATTCGCCTGGAGCGCGGCCTGTTGTCGCAGTCGATCAGGACGATCTGCTGCCAGGTCCCGAGCAGCAGCCGCCCGTCCTTAAACGGAACGGCGAGCGAAGGGCCGAGCAGCGAGGCCCGGACATGGGAATGACCGTTCCCGTCATGCCAGGTGTCGTTGTGATGGTAATCCGCATCAGCAGGCGCAATCCGGTCCAGCGCCTCCGGGATGTCCTTCTTCAATCCAGGTTCATATTCCAGGGTGGTGATCCCGGCCGTGGCGCCTGGCGCAAAGACCAGAACCTGTCCTTCCGAGAGACCGGATTTTCCCACGCATTCCTGAACACGTTCCGTCAGGTCCACAATGTCGCTTTTCCCCCGCGAGGAGAGTTCGATGAAATCCGTCAGAATGCGCATTTATTTCCTCAGTCCGGCCAGCTCGCCGGACTCTCCAAAAACAGAAACAAACCGTTTGATGAACCCGTCCAGGTCATAGGAATGGCTTTGCGGGCCGGGCGTTTCGAGCACATAGGTGGCGGCAAGCGTGCCCATGCGGCCCGCCGTCTCCCAGGAAAGGCCTTTTGCCAGGCCTTTGACCAGGCCTGCCCGGAAAGCGTCGCCCACGCCTGTGGGGTCCATCACCTTTCCCGGCGGCGCCACGGGAATGCGGATTTCCCCGCTCCGGTTGCGTATGGAGGCTCCCTTTTCCCCGAGCGTCACGATCAGGTTTTCAGTCAGCGACAGTACGGCCTGCTCGTCCAGGCCGGTCTTGTTCCTGAACAGCTCGTATTCGTACTCATTCAGAATCAGGATGAACGCCTTCTCCGCTCCAGTCTTCAGCTCGTCTCCGGAAAGGCGGACGACTTGCTGCCCCGGGTCGAAAATGAAACGCGCCCCCGCAGCCCTGCACTCGACCGGGTATTTCAGCATGGCCTGAGGGTCGTTCGGGGACACCACAACCAGCGCGTCCGGGCCCGCATTCTTCAGGAACGGCGCCAAAGAAATGCGTCTGGCATGCTGCATGGCGCCCGTGTAAAAGGAACAGATCTGGTTGCCCTTCTGGTCCGTGTTTGCGAAGAACGATGCGGTGAAAACGCCCTGTATCTCCCAGACGCCGGAAACGTCCACGCCGCTTTTCTCCAGCCAGGCGCGGTATTCCGGGAAATCCTCCCCTGCGGATCCAATCAGCATGGGCTTCTCCCCCAGCAGGGCGAGGGAATAGGCGATGTTCGGGCCGCAGCCGCCGCGCTGCTTTCTCATGGAGTCCACCAGGAAACTGACGCTGATCGTGTCCAGCTTGTCCGGTATAAAATGCTCCGAGAAATTCCCGGGGAAGGACATCAGATAATCGTAAGCGATGGAGCCTGTGACGAGGATCTTCAAGTTTGCCGTCCTCCAGTTTACAATCATTTTTGATACAACAGGGACCGCACTTCGCGATGGTTGCCGCCCGGCGCCGTGAAATCTACGCGCATGAAATAAATCCCGCTGCTGAAAACCCGGCTGACTGAAATGTCCCAGTCGATCGTTCTGATTCCGGCCTTGCAGGGCCCGGAAAAAAGACAGGCGCATTGTTTGCCCTGACTGTTGAAAACACGCACCTCGAGATGGCCCGGCTCCGGCAGCATCAGGAGCAACCGCGTGGCGCTGTTGAACGGATTCGGATAATTCCTGGAAACGTAAAAAGACTCCGGTATCCGCCCGCCCCATTCCCCGACCGAAGACGGATTATGGGAAACCGTTGTGCGGAAGGTGTCCGTCACCGCCTCGGACCGGTTCCCGTATTCGTCCGTCGCCTGAACCCAGAAATAATAAAGCATGCCCGGCACGAGCGCTTCGCCGAAAGCATGGTGCGTCAATCCGCTGTCCAGCGCTGCGATGCTGCGCTGCGTGGCGGTGCTGTCAAATCCGATCCAGACCTCCGAACGGGTTTCTTTCGTGGTGAGCCAGGCCAGGTGCACCGTCGAATCCGTGACCTGGATGATCCGGACATGATAGATGCAAGGCACAGTCGAATCCCGGTCTGTACGGAACGAGTCCGGGGCGGAGATCCCCTGGTTCCCGTTCCCGTCCCTCGCATGTATTTGATAATGATACCAGGCTTCCGGTTCAAGCGAATCGGCAAAGGCTCCGTGACGCATGCCGGTGTCCGCAGCGGCAATGGACCGCCAGGCTTCTCCGTGTGCCGGCCTGATCATCAGACGGCAGGTGGCCTCCTCCGTGGTAAGCCAGGCCAAATGCGCCGTCGAATCTGTGACATGGATAATCCGGATATGATTGATGCGCGGTACAGTCGAATCCCGTCCTGTACGGAAGGAGTCCGGCGCGGACGCTCCTTCATTCCCGTTCCCGTCCCTCGCAAAAATTTGAAAATGATACCAGATATCCGGCAGCAGCGAATCCGCAAAGGCCCCGTGATATACGCCGGTGTCCGAAGCGGCAATGGACCGCCAGGTTTCTTCGCCCGCCGGCCTGATCGCCAGCCGGCAGGAGGCCTCCTCCGTGGTTGTCCATTTCAGGGCTGCGGATGAATCGGTGAGGCCGGACACGCAGAGGTCGCACACCTGCGGGGCTGTATGGTCCGCAAGGGTCCAGAAATTTATAAAAGAATCACCAGACAATCCATCACTGTTGGTCGCGGAAATTTTTACAAAGTACTGCGTGGTATCCAGCAATCCGCGTATCCAAATGCGGTGTGAAGAAGCGGGCACAGGATCCGTCACCGAATACCGGTAGGGAGTCTGGGTATCATAAAACACGGTTCCAGTCGTCGGTTCTCCGGTGGCCCACACGATCCGGGCGCATCCGGTCCCCAGGCTGTCAATCCGGACCAGGGAAAATTCCGGTGGCCTGGGTCCGGAAGGAATCGTCCGAAACTCGATCGTGTCGCTCGTGGCGCTGTCTTTTGCCGCGTCCCAGGCCTCGATGAAAAGATGATATTTCTTATCCGGGATCAGAGGGTGAAGCAGTTGGCTGTGATCACAGGAAAATCCCGCATTACCCGGTTCAATCACCTGTTTTGATGCTTTGCTTTCCAGGAAGATGCGCCCTGAGCAGGGCTGACTGGTCTTCCAGACAAGCATAACCGACGTATCGCCGATGGATTCCACCGTCAATTCAAGGAACGACCAGGTTTCCCTGAAAAAAGCCTGCAGCGTGACTGAATTGTACAACGAAAGGGTGATTTCCGCATTTGTCGAAGTGGAACTGCCGCCCCAACGGCTGAACGCGTACCCCTTGCCCGGAATCGCGCGCAGGGTCACGGGATTGTTTCTGAAGTATTTCCCCGCCCAGGGATACTGATCGACGATGATGGAATTGATCTTGACGGATCCCGAACCGACCGGCTCTGAAACGTTGACCGTGTGCATGGCTGTCGGCAATCCGAAAAATCCGGCCAGGTGTTCCTGCATGATTTTCGGGCGTTCCGCGACAAACCATTTCTTCAGATAAATGTAATTATTCCACCCGCCTTCATACAGATTGCTCCACAGCGCGGCCTCGCGCGGTATTTCCGGATTCAGTTGATCGATGATCGTGTTCAGGCGCCACGTGACATGGTTGGCCGAAAGCTTGGTGTTCAGGAGATCGCAGAAACGATTAATGAAATAAGTGCGGCAGGACGGATTCTCGAGCAGCTTGCGCATGATCAGCGTGCTCCACATGAGATTGATGTTGTCCTCTGCCCGCAGGTCGGTCCTGGGCTCTGATCTGAGCGCCCATTCAAGCGTGAGTCTCGTGGCAGGTGCTTTCCAGGCTGCATCCGTGTCCCACATCACATGCAGCCACCTCGGATCGCCGGCCCGGTCGCGGAAACGCTCGATATTCTTCTGCGGCCAGTCCTGGTTGGCGCTGAATATATTGATGATATAATAATCGATATAATTTTCGATGTCCAGGTAATCCCGCCCGGCAGTCGTGAAATTGGCGGGATGTTTCATGTCCATGGAGCGGAAGAAAGCCAGCGTCTTGTCCCAGTACTCGCGCGTGCCTTCCACGACGTCCAGGTTGGATTCATACCATTCCGATTTGATGAAGTCCGGGTCCTCGATGTCAAAATGGTCCTCGATGAAAAACCGGTCTATTCTCTCCCGTATCCAGTATATGCCCCAGTATGCTCCATTCAGGTACAACACCACGGGCGTGTAGCCGGCAATGATCCCGCCGAGGGGATACCACAGGGCCGGCGACAGGATGTTGGGGATCAGGCTGGCCTGCAGGACGAGCCGCTTGAAACGCCGGACATCCGTCTGCGGGAAAAGAGGATAATCCAGGTTGTCCAGGCCGTACTCGTCCCGGAAATAGAGCCTGAAATTTTTCTTGTCCTTGGGTCGCGAAGTCTGGCCGTGAATGCGTATGCCCGCAGGGACCTGAAACCGCGTTTCGCCTGTCTCGATCAGCGATAGGTCGCAGGATCTTTCCCATTCGTCGCCCTCATTGAGGGGATTCTCATAAATGCCTTTTTCATCTGACCACAGATCATCCGGAGCCATGACAATGGAAAGGGCGGGCAGCCCGGGCTGTTCACCCACGAAATAGGTCCTCGTTTCGATATTGCTGACGCGGACCGTATCCAGAAAAACAGCCATCCGTACGACCATGGTGGATTGCAGAGCAAGCGGAGCGCTGTATGCCGCGCTCAACGGTCCGGGCGCGTCTCCGTTGGTCGTATACCGGATGATCCCATCTTGGAGATCCGAACTGGCGGATACGGCGAATCCATTCGCATACACCCCGCTCTCAGTGACCTGCAATTCCGCTGCAGGGATATTCGAACGGCCCGGAGAGGGCTCCAGAAATATCCTCATGTTCCCGGATCCGTCCGGGAAACGGCCGAGCGATTGATCCGGGGATTGAAAACCGAAGGACAGGCTGTCCAGAACACGGCCGTCCGGGGCATAGAATCCGATGAATTCCCCGTCAGCATCCAGTTTGAAACTGGCATGAAGTTCCGCATCTGAAACACTGTCCTTGCCCGAGGCCCAGACAAGCAGACACGCGCCCGGCGCCAGGAGGACCTGGGGCAATGTCCACTTTCCGATGTTGCCGGGGTTGTCGGACAAGGTATGACCCGCGAGGTTGACGGGATCGGGTCCGGGATTGTACAATTCCAGCCAGTCCGAGGATTCGCCGTCGCCGTCGTTTATCAGGGTCTGGTTGGAGGCGCAGATTTCATTGATGCATAGGGTCTGCGCTGCGGCGGAGAGGCAGGTAAACAGGCAGAGACAAGCCAGACAGATCCCTGCCCTGCATTGATGTTTGAACAATCGATCCATTTTGAATGGTCCCGGTTGAATCTGACAGCGAGCGCATTCCCCTTAGGCCTGCCGCAGGGCCTGCCCCGGGGTAAGCGAGCGAGCCAACGGCCGCCCGCGAAGCGGGTGGCTTCATCGGCGGCCTTTGGACGCCTATTTAAGAAAGGCGCTTTTTGCGCCGGCCAGTTTACGATCGAAAATCCCGTGCTCCGCACGGGATTCGAAGATCAATCCAAATGTCCTTTTCCTTACAGATTGAATATCCCCCGTCAGCTCATTGCCGGGTATCGAAAATCACATCCTCTCCGGCGCGGAAATCCCCAGCAGGTCCAGCCCGTTGGCGAGCACGATGCGGGTGGCCCGGCAGAGGGCGAGCCTGGCCCGGGTGAGCGGAATATTGTCCGTCACCACGCGCAGGGCCGCATCGACCTTGCCCGTGTGCTGGAAACGGTGATACACGTTCGCGACTTCCTCCAGATAGGCCGGAATCCGGTGCGGTTCGAAATGAAGTGCAGCTTCGGACACCTCGCGGGGGAATTCCTTGAGAATCCGGATGAGATCCAGTTCCTCTTCTGAAGCGAGCAGGCCCAGGTCCGCGTCTGGGCCGGCCTCCGGATCCACGCCTGCGGAGCGGGCATGCTGGATGATGCTGCAGATTCTCGCGTGCGCATACTGCACGTAGTAAACGGGATTCTCATCGGACTGCGTCTTGGCCAGGGTCAGGTCGAAATTGAGGTGGCTGGACATGGAACGGTTGAGAAAGAAATACCGCGTCACATCCGGCCCGACCTCGTCCATGAGTTCGTCGAGCGTGACAAAATTGGCCTTGCGCGTGGACATCTTGATTTTTTCCCTGCCTTCGGTCAGAGTCACAAATTGATGGATCAGAACCGTGACCCTGGACGGATCGTACCCCAGGGCCTTGAGCCCCGCCAGCACATCCGGGTAGGTCGCGATATGGTCCGCGCCGAATATGTCGATGACGCGGTCGAAGCCGCGGTCCATCTTGTCCTTGTGATAGGCGATGTCCGGGAGGCGGTAGGTCGGTTCTCCGGTTGACTTGACGATGACCCGGTCCTGGTCCATGCCGAGCTTCGAGGTTCTGAACCAGACGGCCCCTTCCCGGTCATAGGCAAGGTCTTTTCCCCTGAGCGCCTTGATCACCTTGTCGATTTTCCCGGTTTCGTACAGGGATTTTTCGTTGTAGAACACGTCGAAAACAATGCCCAGCCTTTTCAGGGTCGCCTTGATGTCCCTGAAAATCGCCTGCTCCGCCCGGTTCTGGAACAAGGCCAGGTCCGATTCGCTTTTAAGACCCGCGCCCTTGTCCTGTAACACCCCCCTGGCGATGTCCCGGATGTACTCCCCCTGATAATAATCCTCCGGGAATTCCACGGCCTCCCCGGCCAGCTCCAGGTACCTGCGCCGCACGGAATCTCCCAAAATGCGCATCTGCCTGCCCGCGTCGTTGAAATAGTATTCCCGCGTGACCGAATGACCCGTGGCCTCCAGCAGCTTCGCGATGGTGTCCCCGATCACGGCCTGGCGGCCGTGCCCGATGGTCAGCGGCCCGGTGGGATTCGCGCTGACGAACTCGACCTGGGTCCTGGAGCCCTTGCCTTGCTCCGACCTTCCGTAAGCCTCATTCCTCCTGAGGATTTCCTCGAGACTCCCGTAGAGGACGGCCCTGCCCAGAAAAAAATTGATGAAGCCCGGTCCTGCCACATCCGCCTTGTCTATCCCTTCCGGGAGAGCCAGATGATCCAGTATCATACCGGCCACCTTGCGCGGATTCTGCTTGAGGCGCGGGGCGAGTTTCAGGGCCACGTTTGTGCCCAGGTCGCCGTGTTCCTTCTGCTTTGCGGTTGAGAGGTCGATCTCCTCCGGGGTCAGGGTCCCGAATCCGGCTTTCTCAACCGCAGCCAGCACGGCATTCCGTATTTCGGTCAAATGGGATTTCATTCGTCCGGTTCTCCCAGGGTTTCCGTTTCTGCATCCATCCAGAGCCTTTCCAGTCTGTAAAAATCCCGCGTATCCCGGTAGAACACATGGACGACCACATCGATGTAATCCAGAAGCACCCAATGCAGATGTGAATAGCCCTCCCGGTGCCAGGGCCTTGCCCCCTCGTGGCGCAGCCCGTCCTCCACGGCATCCGTGATCGCCTTTACCTGGTTTTCCGAATCGCCGTGGCAGATGACGAAATAATCGGCCAGGCTGGTCAGGGGCGACACCTTGAGGATCAGGACGCGTTTTGCTTTTTTCGTCAGGGCGCATTCCGCAGCCCTGAGGGCCAGTGCATGGCCGGAAGGCGTCATGCGGTCATTTCTCCATGTCTTGCCAGGCCCTGAGCTTCCGGAAATCCTGGCCGATGATCACCGTTGCATCGACCAGGAGCGCCTCGTTGATTTCCTGGACGACCCGCTGCGAATCCATGCCGAGCAGGTCCGCCACATGGACCGCGTTCAGCATATTCCCTTTCCTGTCCACCACCAGGGTTTTCGGCATGTTGAACTTTTCCACATCCAGTTCCTTGTAATTGTCCGTCTTGACCACGTCCACGCCCCTGGCGCGCAAAACATCCGTGAATTTGTGAGCCACTCCCGAAACGCCGCAGCCGTTCAGCACCTCCACCTGCAGGATCTTCCTTTGGTCCGCCTGCGGTTCCGTTGTCCCGGGCAGGCTCACGGGGGATTTTTCGCATTGATGCACAGCGGATACGATGAGCACCACGTCCACAATGACGAAAAAAACGATGAGCCCCTTCAGCAGATTGTTTTTCCAACCGCCCCGTCCGGAACTGGGTTTGCGCCTTTTAAGCGCATCCGGGATGGTGGACGGTTTTTTCAAAGGGCGGGTCCTGCGTCTTCTGAGCTGCATGGCGCCTCCCGGCGGTGTAAAAAAAATGACCGGGGATGCCTCTCCCGGTCCTGGAATGGATCTGACAGCAATGTGACGGCCGGCGAATGCATGATGGATGCCTGTCAGCGGCTCCAATAATAGGGGTTGAAAAACGGCGCCGGGATCTGCTCGTAGTCCAGTGTAATGGTCATGTTCGGAGTCGGCTTGTACCGCAGCATGGCGTTCTGGACGAACAGGGTGCCTCCGGTCTGATTCTGTGCGAAAGAGCCCCCGAACGGCTGATGCAGGTATCCGATGCGGACCTGGGCGAACAAGGGATCGGAGAATTTATATTTGAGTGTGTTCAGATACAATCCCTGATTCATGCTCCTCGAGCCGGATGCGGCGAAGGAGACGGAATAGCTCTGTTCCATGGAAAATTTGGCCGGATCCAGAAGCGCGCTCATGAATCCCGAAGGCCTGATGCGCAGGCCCGCCGCATTCTCCTTCGTCTGCCCGGAAGATCCCTGGGAAAAGCAGGCCCCGGCCAGGAACAGGACCAGTATCGCTGTTATCGATCCGTTTTTCATTGCATCCCCCAGCGTCCTGTCATAAAACCTTTAAAAATAAATGAAAAATTGACTAAAAGTCAATCCCTTTTTTCCGGGAAAACGATGATTCCTTCAGCACCCGGAGGTGATTGAAGCCGGACGATGTTCAGCGGACCAGCGTTATCCGCTGCCGGGCATGGAAAGAACCCGCTGTCACTGAAACGATGTAAACCCCTGACGAAACAGCTGTGCCGCCTGAATCCTTGCCGTCCCAGGCGGTCCAGTATGCGCCTGCGGACTGCTCTCCATTAAAAAGCACCCGCACCTGCTTCCCGAGCATGTCGTACACGACCACCTGGACGCGCATGTCGGTTTTGGAATCCGGGATGTCGTACAGGATGCGTGTGCGGCCGTTGAAGGGATTCGGCACATTGTCGTACAAATGGAAACGGCCCGGCGTATCCTGGGAATACCGGTTCCCGCCGGGGATGTAGCGGACCTCCGCGAGAAGCTTTCCGTACGGATCCAACGCAATGCTGTCCGGTTCAAAGGGAAGCTCCAGGGTCCAGACCTCCACGCCGCTTCTCGCCCACACCGTGGTGTCCATGCAGCGTCCGCCGGAGCAGCAGCGCAGATCCAGGGGAAAAACAAATTTTTGCGCGCCGTCCTGAACCTGTTCCGCATCCACAACCACGCGCCAGGTGTCCGCATGGGCCTGTTCGGAGTACCACCTGTAACGGATATCCGGGAATCCCTGCCTGTAAATCCACTGCTGAAAGAATCCGTCCAGATCCATGCCGGAAACGGATTCGCACACGGATTGGAAATCGTCTATCGAAGCATTCCTGTAACGGAAAAGGCTGTAATAGTTCTTCAGGATGTCATTGAAAACGGAATCTCCGACAAAGGCTCTGAGCATGTGCAGGATGAATCCGCCCTTGTTGTAGATGATGCCCCAGTTAAACAGCTCTCCGTCCGGCGGATCGAATACGGGGAAGTCCTGCTTGCGGGCCTGATTGAAATAAGTGGTTTTCATCCGTCTCATCTTGTCCTGGAAGGCCTCCGCCCCATAAAGATGTTCCACGAACAAAGCCTCTGAGTAAACGGCGAATCCCTCGTTCAGCCAGATCTCCGGCCAGGAGGCCAGGGTGACGGCGTCGCCCCACCACATGTGGGCGAGTTCATGCGAGAATCCGTGCTCGATGCTGAGATCGCCCTGAAGCCATTTGCTGTTGAACGTGGTCATGGTCTGATGCTCCATGCCGCCCACGTGAAAAGGCTCGACCTCCGCCATGCCGTATTTTTCAAACGGATAGGGCCCGAACCGGTCCGAGAAAAAAGCCATCATGTCCTTCATGTGCACGAAATCCGCCGCAGCCTTGACCGAATCGGACCGGAACACGTAATACGGCATCTCGATGGAATCCCCTTCCGCAGTGATGAACCATTCCGACCAGTCCGTGTATTCGGGTGACATGGCCACGCAGATCAGATAGGTGGCAACCGGGATGGATGTATGCCAGTGAAAGGTCTCGGCCGTTCCATCCATGGCCGGGTTCTTGCCTTCCAGCAACCCGATGGATGCGACCTTGACTCCGGCCGGCACTGTGACGAAAAGCTCGGCCGTGGCCTTGTCCCAGGGCACGTCTCTGCAGGGGAACCAGCATCTGGCATCCTCGGGTTCGGACATGGTATAGGCGCATTTCGGAGGATAAAAATAGAAACCGTCCTCGTCCGGAAACGCCCAGTACTTGATGGAGATGCTGAAGGTGTCTCCGTCTGCCAGGGCTGCGGGCAAAACCAAATCCAATTTCCCCTTTGCCGCCTGCGGATTCAGGGATATGCCCCTGAAATGCACTGCCTCGAATCCGAGACCGACCGCATCCAGCGTCACATGGCTCAGAGAGTCCCGGTTGGACCGGATATGGAGGGTTACCAGCCCCTCAAATTCGCTGGTGATCAGGGGAAAGGTCAAATCCAGCCTGTAATGAAGCACATCGAAATCAGGCAGGTCCCCGGATAAAATCCGGTCCGGTATCCGTTCCTCTCTTGCCAGGGATCGCCTGCGCATTTTCCCCGGTTTGCTGTCAGCCTGGGGCAGGGCATCACCGTGAAGGAGGAGGAAAAGCACGAGCGGAATAATCGAATCAATCAGGTTTTTATTCATTTTCATGCAGCGTGATTCCTGTTGATGATCCATCGCCTCCGAATCCATCACCTCCGGGAGGTCCATCCTGTCGGGAAGGACCTCCGGAGGTGATTCCGGTTTTTAAACGCCTGCCGCTTGTTTTGGATCCGCCTTTCAGGCCGATCCGGTCCATCCCGGCGCGGCCGCGCCCCAGCACCAGCAGGTTCCCGGCTGCGATGAGAAGAATGCCTGCCAGTGACCAGGCTGACCAATGGTATGCCTCGAAAGCTGCCGAAAGGCCCAGCGCGAGGACAGGCACCACCAGCGGCCCGTATGCGGCCCTGTCCGCGCCGATCTCCTGGATGAGCGTCATATAGCACCAGAACGCAGCGATGGATCCGAACAGGACAAGATAGGAAAGGGAGCCGATGTACTTGAAAGAGGGTTCGAAGGTGAAGTGTTTCCCGAGAGCCAGTATCAGGATCAGAAGGAAAAGCGCCCCGTAGCCCATGGACAGGGCGTTTGTCTGCAAAATAGGCAGGCCTGTTTTACCGTTCCTTTCGGACGTGATATTGCCCAGGGAATACAGAACCGTGGAGGCGGAGCACAGCACGAGGCCCTGAAAACTCCGGTCCGTCCAGCTGACTGTCCTGAGTTCCGGCATGAAAATCAATGCGATGCCTGCGATGCCGAGCGCCGCGCCTGACAGAACATGCCCGCTGAAGGGTTTTCCCAGGAAAAGGCGTCCGCCCAGTATGTTCATGAAAATCAGGGATGACGTCACGACAGCCGCCAGCCCGCTGGTGATCAGCCTCTCCGCAGCATACACCATCCAGTATCCGATTGAGAACATGAGGAAGCCCTGCAAGGCGATCCAGCCATGCTCCCTTGCCCTGAACTTGAGAGGCAGAGCCCGCAGCCTGCATAGGCCGATGGACAGAAGCGAGGCGAGGGCAAACCGGTAAAACACGGAAACCAGAGGATCGACTCTGCCGAGCTGGAACGTGATCGCGAGCCAGGTGGTGCCCCAGATCAGGATCGTGCCGATGTACAGAAACAGGATGCGCATCAGGATTGCCCGTTCGTAGACCCGGCTTCAGCCGGTTTTATTCTCTCTTCAACGCGGGATTTGAGGATGGGGACAATGACTCTTTTCGTTTCATCCAGGGAACTTACTTCAACGAGAATGTCGATGACCGGCTTTGCGCTCAGACCCGGGACAGCCGTACTGCCGACATGCTCGATCCTCCGGACCAATCCCTCCGGCAGGCAGGACCGTAAATGATCCCGTTCTTCCAGAAACATCCGTTCCCAGGCCGGATCATAAGGGGCCAATGAGATCTCCTCTGATACGGCCTTTCGGATGCGTTCCTGTAAAGGATCCTGTCCACCGCCTCCCGGAGGTCTATCCATCCATGCCCTCAAGCGAAATCCGCCCGGGGCGATTTGATAGGACTTTAATGAATCCCCGTTCGATTTCTATTTCCTTTTTTTGCGCCCCGTCTTTTTCCCGCGTTTCGCCTCCCGTTCCCGGCGACTTCTTTTATCCGGTCTCCCCGGCCCTCGCTTATCCCGGCCAGTGGATTTCTGCGTGACATCGGGCTTTGCTTTGCGGCCGGTCCCCTTCTTCTTCCCGGATTCCTTTATTGCGACCCTCCCGGAAACGCCTGTCCGGCCCTCCCATTCCGAGTCCGCGAGCACGAAATCGATTTTCCGCATGTCGCGCAGCACCTTGGCCACACGAACGCGGACCGTATCACCCAGCTGAAAAATCCTGCCTGTCCTGCTCCCGGCCAGCCTGTACCGGTCCTCATCGAATGCGTAGTAATCATCCTTCAGGTCCTGGACATGCACCAGGCCTTCAACCAGAAAATCGGTGATCTCGGCGAAAAAGCCGAATGCCACCACGCCCGATATGACCGCTTCGTATTCCTCTCCGAGATGCTGTTCCATGTACTCAAGCTGTTTGGTGAGCATGGATTCACGCTCCGCTTCAGCAGCAGCGATTTCGCGGTCCGTGGCTGTTTCACAGATCCGCGCCAACGGCGCTGCGAATT
>JAFGEX010000286.1 GCA_016931355.1 bacterium | reverse complement strand
GGCCTTCTCTTCAATGCGCCTCCAGGTCTTCAGCAGGCTTTCGAGATCAGCCTGCAGAGCCTGTGCATCCTTTCCGACCGCGACGGTGCGCATGATGAGCCCGCATCCTTCGGGTTGAATGCTCTTTGCAAGCATCCGCAGCCTGCGCCTCTCCCGCACATCTGAAATTTTTCGCGAAACGCCGATACTCTGATCGCCCGGAACGAGGACCAAAAACCGGCCCGGGAGTGAAATAGCCGTGGTCAGCCTGGCCCCCTTGGATCCGATGGGTTCCTTGGTGACCTGAACGAGCAGTTCCTGGCCTGTCCGGACATGCTGGCTGCGGTGGGGCCTCTGATGCCTCCGCGGCCTTCTGTGTTGTCCCTCATCCTCTTCGGATACTTTCTCGGAAAAGGCGATGAATTCCGCGGACTGCGTCCCGATTTCCGAGAAGGGCAGAAAGCCGTTGAGCGAAAGGCCGATGTTGACGAATGCGGCCTGAACGGCGCTGACCACATTTTCAACACGCCCCTTGTATATGTCGCCGACCATGCGCTCGTTTTCAGGCCTCTCAGTGTAAAGTTCGACGAGGTTGCCTTCTTCCAGAATGGCGATTCTCGTTTCTTCGGACGAGGTGTTGATACGGATTTCCTTTGTCATAAAACTGATCCTGTCGTTATGTCCATAGGTGAAATGATCCTCCCTTGATTTTCAGCAAACTGGCCGGTCCGTTCGATGCGCAGCGTGGAGGGCCAGTCCTGATAGGCGGGGAGCAAAGCCCTGAACACATCCTCCGGACGGGCGGTTCCGGCCGAGCCCGTCCGGACTTTCATAAAAATTTCATCTCCCTCCAGCCGGATCTCCGTAACGGAAAGACGGATATCCACGGATTTTCCCTTCCGGACGATCTTGTATGAATTGCTTTTCAGGAAACGCTCGATGCCGGTTTTCAATTCGCCCGACTCCGGTTCGCCCTCCCAGGACAAAACATAGGTGATCCACTCTACAGCCTGGATCAGGGCGGGCGCCTGCCTGGGGATTTCAACGCTGGCCTCCACGCCGAAACCATCCGGGAGGGCGAAGTTCAGTCTGGCCTCGAGGTCCTTCGGAACGACGAACAGTTCCACATCCAGGTACTCGGCCCTGCTCGTGTAGCCCAGGGGGAGCGGCGGCCCGCCGGAAAGCCGCGCATGCGAATGAAAACCCTGGGACATGCTGACCGCAACACCGGCCCGCCGGAATGTCCTGTCAAAGACGCGCATCGTATCGAGATGGGAAGTGAAACGCGCCTCCGGCCCTTTCCTGTAGGCGATGCGGATCCGCCTGGGAGCCTGAACACGCCTGGATTGAGGCTCCCCGCCGCCTGAAGCAGGGGATACCCGGTCCTCCTGGAAGTAACCCTTGCTGCCCGCCCGCTCTCCCCGGAGAAAACCGCCGGCCTGCCCCGTTTCCTTCCGGTTGGGGATGCGTGCGGGGCCGGATTCCGCCTGAACCGTTGTCCCGGGGGAATCCGGATCCGCTGCAGCAGGCAGGCGAAGACGCGCCCGCCTCGGCCTGCTTTCAGGCGTGCAAACGCCGATATCCGTCAATCCGCAGCGGCTGCAGTGGCCGGTCAAGCAATCAGGGGTAAAGGAGGCCTGTTCAGCCCGGATCCTTTCCTCCTTCAGGAAAGCCTTGGAAACGCCCTTGTCGAGATGATCCCAGGGAAGCGGAGCATCGAAAGGAATCCTGCGCGTAAACGGGTCCGGATCCACGCCTGCCTTCTGAAAAGCGTCCGTCCATTTGTCCGAAGAAAACAGTTCGGACCAGGCGTCAAAGCGCGCCCCGCCGGACCAGGCGTTCAGGATGACATCCCCAAGCGAGCGGTCACCCCTCCCCAATATGGTTTCAAGCCTGGATACCCTCGGATCCCTCCAGCTCAGATCCACCGCCCGCCAGGTAATTTTGCTTTTCAGATAGGCCGTTTTCCGTTCCAGCGTTTCCTGGCTGTCCTGCGCATCCCACTGAAAAGGCGTCATGGGTTTGGGCGAGAAGGGAGAAAGGGAAACGTGTATTTCCTTCCTGCCGAATTTTTTACCGAGCGCAACGGCCTTTCCGACGAGTTGGACGATGCCGTCCAGATCCTCCTGGGTTTCGGTGGGCAGACCGATCATAAAGTAGAGCTTGACACGCCGCCAATCCCTCTCAAAGGCTGTTTTCAGCGCACCCAGCAGGTCGTCCTCCGTATTGTTTTTGTTGATGACGTTGCGCAGGCGCTGCGTCCCCGCCTCCGGTGCCAGCGTCAGACCGCTGCGCCTGAGGGTTGCGGCAAAATCCGCCATCTCGGGGGTAAAGGATTCCGACCGCAGCGAGGGGAAGGAAAGCGATACGCCGTACCGGTTCAGTACCGGCTGCATCCCGTGGAGAAGACGCAGGAGATCGGGATAATCGGACGAGGAGAGGGCGGAAAGGGCGATTTCGTCGAATCCCGTGTTCTGTATCACTTTTTCGGCATGACGGATAAGCTCCCCGGACTGCCGGATGCGCGCCGGCCGGTAAATGATGCCTGCATTGCAGAAACGGCATCCCCGGACGCAGCCCCGCATGATCTCAAGCGAGTAACGGTCATGCGAAATTTCAATGAAGGGGACAATCGGTTTTTCCGGATAGTTTTTCGGATCCAGGCGATCCAGGATGCGGGCCCTTATCCTTTCCTGTGCCTGGGTACCAGCCTGCAGGGAAGGGATGTACACCCCCGGAATCCGGGACAGGGCCTGAAGCCGTGCAGCCCTGTTCCAGCCCTTCAATTTGCCTTCCCGGATGCTCCCAGCGATCTCCAGAATCACCTCTTCCCCGTCCCCCAGCACCACGGCATCGAAAAACGCGGACATGGGTTCCGGATTGAAGGCGCAGGGCCCGCCCGCCAGTATCAAGGGATCCGAATCGGAGCGTCCCATGCTCCTCTGCGGAATGCCGGATAAATCCAGCATGTTTAGAATGTTCGTATAATGCAGTTCGTACTGCAGCGTGAAACCAACCGCGTCAAAATCCCTGACGGGGCGTTTGGACTCGATGCCGAACAGCGGGATACCCTTCCCCCGCATGGCCGATTCCATATCCGTCCAGGGGGCATAAACACGGTCCGCCAGAATCCAGGGATTCCGGTTGAGAATATGGTAGAGAATCCCCAGGCCGGAATGGGACATTCCGATTTCGTAAACTTCCGGAAAGGCAAGCACGAAACGGACCTGGGATCTGGTCCAGTCTTTTCTTGCGGCATTGAACTCGTTTCCCGCATAGCGGCCGGGCTTGGAAACGGTTGGAAGCACGGAACAGAGGGATTTGGAAATCCAATCCAGGGTTTCCGACATTCGGATATCCCGTTGTTGACAGAAACAATGAAAAAACGGAAAGCGGAATTAAAAACGTTTTCCATTTATTTATATCTTAATAATTTACAAAAACTCACTCAAACCTGCAAGTACAATATGCAGGATTCCACGGGTTTGGGTTTTCTCCGGCTGTTGAAGATCAGCCCGCCTCTGACCTGCCCCCAGGCCTTTCCAATGCGGAAATGGACGTTCCGCCGGACCCAGCCTCGTCCTGAAAACAAATCCGTCACTTTGGTCTGATTCAGGCCACCCGGAATGCACAGGGGCACTGCGGCGAAACAGAGGCCAAAGATCCGCTGAGCTTTTCAAATGAAACGATAATATATCTTATCTCACTATAAAACAAATAATAAGGGGCCATTTTCATGCGCCATTTCAGTTTCCTTGGCTCTCATTTGAACGTATGCACGATTCAGGCATGTTATTTGTTAATTTTATTTTGATTTCATTGATATTTTTTTGTAAAATATCAGACAGTCCATGACCGGTTTCGAGGAATTCGGGTTGAGAAAATTTTCTTCGCATATTCTGTTCCCTATTTTCGCCGCCGGGATTTTCTTCCTCTGCAGCAAAGATCTCTGTTCCGCCGAGCCTGAACCCTATACGCAATGGGCCAGCCTGAGCGGGACCTGGACGTTCACACCCAAGGACAAACCCCCAACCACAATCCCCGTCCCCGGATTCTATGTCTGGCAGGACCTCCAGGGAGTATTTTCCCAGTCTGAGCAGAACGGCTGGCGGATGAGCCTGGGGCAGCCGGAAACGACGTACGAACGGACATTCTCCGTTCCTTCCGCCATGAGGGGCAAGAAAATTTTCCTGCGTTTTGAAGCCGTCAACTTCCTGTCCGACATCTATCTGAACGGACATCTCATCCATACGAGAAAGGGCGGGTTTCTTCCCTTCGAAATCGACATTACCCAGTCGGTCCGGCTTTCATCCTCCAACTTTTTACGCGTGGACATCCTCTACTACGACGACCGGTTCATCGGGGACGAGGGGAAGGCATTCTACCCCGTGGGCTATTACGGCAACCTGGTCAATCTCGGGATAACCGGAAATGTCTATCTGGTTGCCAGGCCGTCCGTGTACGTGGAAGACGTATGCATCAAAACGTCCGTCCGGCAGCATGAGGCGACGGTCCGCGTCCTGGTGAAAAATACGGACAGCATCGTGCGCCAGGTTGAAATCCGCGCTTCCGCAGCGAAAAACGGCGTCACCGTGAAGGAAATGGGGATTCAGTCCGTTTCCGTACAGCCGGGGAAAAACCTCCAGGTCGAATTCGTCCGGACCTGGAACGACGCAATCCTGTGGTCGCCCGGGAATCCCCATCTTTACGATCTGGATTGTGAGATACTCGAAAACAGCGGAATCGTGCACAGCAAGAAGGAACGGTTCGGTTTCAGGGAATTCTGGATCGAGGGCAAAACTTTTGTTCTCAACGGCGTCAGGCAGAACCTGCGCGGGGATAATTTCGTCCATTTCGGCGAAAAAATGCTGGTTCCCTATATGATGCCCAATCGCCAGATCTTCAGCAGTGTCCTCGATTCAATGCTGGCCTTGAATTTCAATGCCCTCAGAATATCCGGCTATGAATCCCTGTCCTGGATTTTCGACCTGTGCGACGAAAAAGGAATGATGGTCATCGCCCCTGCGCCGATCGGAGGCCTGAGCGTACCCTACCGTTCTTCGGTCTATCTGGCCAACGCCAACCAGTTTGTCAAAGATTGGGGCGTCCGGGACCGGAACCATCCCTCCATTGTCATGTGGATTCCGGAAAACGAGATCTACCTCTACACCTACGATCTGGGCAAGGAGGCGCTGGCCACGCTGGGGCAGAGCCTGGCCAGCGTCGATGACACGCGCCCCATCGTGTACGAGGGGGATCTGGATCTGGGGGGATTGGGACAGGTTTACTCCGTTCATTACATGAACAAGGTCGAATACCCCGGGGGCTGGCCCAAGGGGAGCCTCTATTCCGCCTACGGAAGCTGCAGAACATCGAAGAAACCCACCAGCTGGGGTGAGTACGAATGGTACAAGACCGGATGGAACAAGTACGACCGCAACACCTGGGTGCGCATCCAGGGCATCAAGACACGCGTGGGGCGCATTCTGGACGTGGCGGATGTCCGGCCCTTCAGACTGGATTGGGCCTGGCATCCCAATCCTGAATTCTTTTCCATCTATGATTCCTGGAAGCCGACCCCGGCACAGGTCGAATTCCTAACGGCATCCATGAATCCGGTCGCCGTATTCGACAGGGCGTATTTCGAATATGCCGCCTTCCCGGCGCTACCGACTTACGATGAAGGAGCGCCGGTAGTGAGGACCCTGGTCCTTTTCAACGACGAGGAGACGGATTCCGAGGTCACGTTGCGCTGGTCCGTCAGAGTGGACAACGTGGAGCGCGAAAGCGGGAGCCGGACTTTCGAAATCGCTCCGGGCGGCAATCTCACAACCGATATGTCGTTCACGTCTCCTTTTGTCCCAAGGGACAAATCCTTCATCCTCCGGCTCAGCACCTGGAAAGACGGCAGCCGAAGGTTCACCGAGGACCTTTCCTTCTGGAGCAGGGACAGGGGCCTGAATCCGCCGCAGCAGGTGAGCGGATTCGACATCCAGAGATCCGGAAACGCCATACGCCTCTTTTGGTCTCCTTTCATCCTGACCGAGGAAGGAACACAGGCGGCAGGCAACACCTTTACGGTCCAGCGTTCGGACAATATCCTGTTCACCACGGGCGCCACCACAACTTTCCCAGCCACAGCGGATTCCTTCCTGCTGGACCATTCTCCGGGCCTCTGGGGAAATCCCGGCGGTGTCTTCTACCGTGTGCACGCAAAGGATGCCGGCGGCAGAACTTCCGAATGGTCGGAGCCGCTCGCCAAATTCGAGTTTCCGCTCTCCCATCCTTCCACGGGCCAGAATGCGGTCGCTCTGCCGGTATTCCGGTCCGATCGAATCAGCGCCTCGGCGTTTCTGAACGACCTGCCCGATTGCGCATCCGCCGGGTACTGGGATGCAGAATCACAGTCATACGGGCAATATTCACCCCTGATCCCGCCGACCGATTTTTCCATGGAGGCAGGCCATCCCTATTTTCTGTATACAAGCCAGGCGGGTTCACTGGTTCTTTTAGGACCCGTCCGCGAAGCGGATTACCGGCTTCATCACAACACGGACCGGAGCAGTTTCAACTTCATCATGCTGCCCGTATCCAGGCCGCACCTGGCGAACGCCTCCGATCTCCTGGCGGATATACCGGGCTGTGACGGCGTTGCCCGGTGGAACGCCTCTATACAGGCCTACGAACAATATATCCCCCAGAATGCGGCGACCAATTTCAGCCTGACCCCGGGATACGCGTACCTGGTCAATGTGACCCGGGAGACAAGTTGGCCCGGTTCAGGCGGTGCGAAACCCGGCGGCCTGTCTTCCGCGACGTCATCCGAATTCCAGAGCAGCGCGCCGCACATGGTTTGGGGCAGGCTGGCCGGCTTCCGGGGACGGATCGCCGGATTCACCGCATTCATGGCGGAACGCCCCGGGGACATCCTGACCCACCGGTCTCCGGGCTGCATACGCGATCCTTCCTTTTTCGCAGTGCAGTGCGCGTCTTTCCGCTCCCCCTGGAAGGCGGGCGATTTGTTGAACATCGAGGTCCTGGACAGCTTGGGCCTGCCGCTCGGCAACACAGAAGTCCGGCTCACCTGGAATCCGTGTGACGAGGCGCAACCGGTGGGTTCTTCACAAAGCCTGCCGTTGGAAAATGCGCTGAGACCGAATTACCCGAATCCCTTCAATTCGACCACGCGGATTCCGTTCGCCGTGAAGGAGAAATGCCGTGTGTCCCTGAAAATCTACAATACCAGGGGCCAGGAAGTGAGCACCTTGATCGAAGACAACCTCGAACCGGGCGGGTATGAAGTTTCATGGGACGGCACCTGCGAAGGGGGAAAACAAATGCCGAGCGGCGCCTACATCGCCCGGATGCGCGCCGGTTCCGTTGTCCAGTCCCGGAAAATAATCCTGCTGCAATAGGGGAAAACGTTCGAAAAAGCATGAATAAGAATTTTTACAGGTTATTCGGCATCACAGCCGCTGCGGTGTTGATGCCCTTACAGGCGGCCAGGCCTGATTTCCCGCAGTACCCGGCCAATCCTTTCGTCATCGACATGAGTGAAAACCCCCTGAACGGAAGCCTGATCGTGGCGGATGCGGATGACGACGGCCTTCCGGATTATTTGTACCGGTCGGCAACGAAGGTCTATGTGCTGAAACACGACGGCAACGCCCTGTGGGAGGCGTCGATTGCCTATCCGGGCCCGGGCATCAACAACCATGGGACGAAACTGGGAGCCGGAGACGTGGACGGCGACGGCCGCACCGAAGTGGCGGCGCTGGATCCGGCCGGCTGGATTGCCATTTACAGCGGAGCATCCGGCAACCTCGAAAAAACCATACCGCTGCCGGCTCCGGCAGCGGATCAGATTTACGGCCATATCGCAGTCGTCAACCTCCGGGGAGCGGGCGACCGGGACGCCGTCGTCCAGACCATGGATGTCACGAATGAATGCCATACGGAAGGCTGCAGTGGATACAAATACTATCTGAACAGAACCCTTGCGGCCTTCAATCTCCAAACCGGCGATCTGCTCTGGTCCCTGCCCCAAAACACTCTGATCGAGGACGGTTTCTACGAAGGCTACTGGGGCCAGGCCCACGGACCCTTTATGGCTGCGGACGTGGACGGCGACGGCCGGGACGAGGTTGTCGGCGGGAATTATATCGATGATGACGGGACGGTCCATGATCTCGGATATCCGATGGACTGGATCTCCTGGACCAACCAGTACGGGTATGTGGACCATCTGGATGCGATCAGCATCGGGGATTTCCGGCCGAATCTGCCGGGCCTCGAATGGGTGGTGACGGAGGAAGACGCAGTGGGCTTCTCCTCCTACAACACGAGGCTGATGTGCTGTAACGGCATTCTCTGGACCCGGGAATTCGACAAGTATCCGTATGAGGAATACCGTGAGCCCCAGCACACGGCTGTCGGCAATTTCGATACGTCCCGCCCCTTTTCCGAGGTGTGGAATCGTTCTCGCCTCGACGGGGACGAATCACCCTACAATTCGCAGCATCCTTGGATCTACGATAATCAGGGAACGCTCATCGCCCATTATCAATCCTCCAATGTCCTGCCCCCTGGATTCAACACAAGCCCGCTCGGCAACAGAAGCGGCATTGAATTTGTCTGGACCATCGACTGGACAGGCGCGCAGAAGGAGTGCATCGCCGCGCGTGCGCGCTACGTCAACGGCCATTTCGGGGTGTTCAACGCAGTAACCGGGGACTCGGTCTGGACGACCCTGAATCGCGCCCCTCTCATGCAATGCAGGGAGATGTACGTCGCGGATGTGGCGGGGGACGGCAGGGAGGAAATGATCGTTGTGGACCTGTACGACGGAAAACTTAAGGTTTTCTGGAACGATCAGCCCAATCCGCATCAACCCAAACCGGACAAATGGCAGGATCCGCTGTACAGGCGTCTCAAACAGAACTGGAATGACTACTCCCCGGGCAGCTACACCTACGGGGACTATCCGTTGATCAGCAACATCCGTTTCGAAAACCAAACCGCCAGCGCTACCACGATCCTTTGGGACACGTCGGAACCGGCCTCCAGTCAGGTGGCCTACGGGCTGACCCAGGATCTGGAAAGCCTGACCCCCCTGGACCCGGCCCTGACGACCACCCATCAGATGCGCATTACCGGATTGAAACGGAACCAGACCTATCTGTATCAAATCCGGAGCGCGAATTCGTACGGGAAACTCGGGTTGTCCCGCATCGGCGAGCTGGACTACCTTTCCCTGGCTGCCGTGAAGATCACGGATATACGCAAATCCGGAACGGATCAAATCCGGCTGACCTGGGAAAAGCCTGAAAAAATTTCCCAGTTCATGGTTTACAGGGGCAACCGGGCTGATTTCGAGCCGGATACCCTGTCCGGTTCAAACCGGGTCGGGACCCGCGTGGAAGACGGCGATCCCTCGGCTGCAGGCGTTCAATGGACCGATCCGTCGGACGTCATCGGGGATTGCGGCGTTCAGTATTTCTACAAGGTCACCTCGTACAGCGACCCATACGAAGGCGCGCCTTCCAAGGCTGTCGGCGAATACGATTATCCGCTGCTGACGCCGCCCACAACCCATTTCAACGCGGTTGCCATCCCGTTCGCCCTTGCCACGCTGACGCCCGCACAGTTCCTCCAGATGCTTCCCGGATGCAACAGCGTGGCCAGATGGAATCCCGCGGTGCAGGGATACGAGCAGGTCGTCACCGGAGTCCCTTCGTCCGCCCCTTTCCAAATCGTCGCGGGAAATGCCTATTACGTCAATGCCTCCGCAGATACCTTTGCGACTTTTCTCGGAGAGCCGGTGTACCCGGTCTTCACCCTGCTGCATCATGCGGGGAGCAGCAGCTTCAACGACATCATGGTCCCTCCGGACAAATCCATCCTCGACAAGGCATCCAAACTGATGGCGGACATACCCCATTGCAGCTCCGTTTCAAGATGGAACGCCGGAACGCAGGGGTATGACCAGTACATACCGGGAAAACCCTCCACGGATTTCAGCGTCAAGCCCGGCCTCCCCTATCTGGTCCACGTCACGTCCTCCACGACCTGGCCGGCCGAAGGAAGTCCCAAGGCATTGGAATCCTGCCCGGTCAGGGAGAGCAGGGCACCCCATGCGGTGACCGGCACCTTGGATCCCGGCGGGAAACGACGCGTAACGGGCTTCTCGGCCTGGATGCAGGGCAGGCCGGCCGACATTCTCTCCGACCATTCTCCCGGCTGCAGGTTGTCCGGGGATTTCTGGATGGTGCAATGCGCCTCCTTCGCCTCCGCATGGCGGGCGGGTGACGAATTGATCATAAACCTGAAGGACGGCCAGGGCATCTTTTCCCGGGCAGCCGTGGTCCTGACCTGGAATCCGGTCGATGACTGCGATCCGGTAAGGCTGTCCGAAGATGCGCCGCCGGCAGACATTTTGAAATCCAACCATCCGAATCCCTTCAATCAGGCCACGGTCATCCGCTTCTCGAATCCGGAACGCAGCAGGGTGATTCTCCGAATCTTCAACAGCCGCGGACAGCATGTCCGGACGCTGGCGGACGGCATCATGGAGGCTGGGGAACAGCGGGTGGAATGGGATGGAAAGGACCGGCAAAACCTGCCGGCACCGAGCGGGCTTTACATGGTGCAGGTCAAATGCGGAAACCGTCTGGCCATGGGCAAGATGGCGCTGATACGATGATGACGGAATCGCGACAAAACGCCGGGCGTTTTCGGTCCGGATTCACCGGAATCCTGTGTCTGCTGTTCTCGCTGACACAGGGTCTGACCGCAGGCCCGGTCATGCATCTGGTGGGCGGCACGGTCCGGTATGAAAACGGGACCATCCCCGCATCCCTGCATTTCACCGCTTTCATCGAAACCCGGCCCCTCGAGGTTCTCACGGATTCCTCTCCGGGCTGCGGCTTCCAGGACGGTTATTACTGGGTACAATGCGCTTCCTTTCCGACATCCTGGAAAACGGGGGACGAACTCCATGTCGAGATCCGGGACACAGGCGGCCATGTCGTATCCTCCCAGGTTCTCCTGACCGGCGAATCCCTGAACCGGCTGGATCTGGTCATCGTTTTCCCGAATTTCAGTGTCACCCTGGAAACAGATCCGTCCGGCCTCCCGATGGAAATAGACGGCCAGACCTATACCTCCCCGCAGACATTCGATTGGATGGAGGGATCGCAGCACCACGTCTCCGTGCAAGGCGTCCTTTTGTCCCAGCAGCCCGGCGTGCGCTACCGATTCCGGTCCTGGAGCGACGGGGGAAGCCAGTCCCGCGATATGACCATCCGGGCCGATTCGGTGTACCGGGCGGATTACATCACCGAATTCACACTCACCACAAATGTTACCCCTCCGGCCGGCGGAAGCATTGAGTTGTCGCCGGACGCCCAGTGGCATGCCCTCGGTTCCGTCGTCCAGGTCCGGGCCGTACCAGATACGGTGCAGAGATACACCTTTGTCAAATGGACCGGGGATCTGAACAGCTCTCTCAATCCCGAGTCGATTCTGATCACCGGCCCCAGGATCATCGCGGCCCAGTTCACGCCCAGAACCTACACCCTGACCTGTTCCGTCACGCCTCCCGGGAGCGGGGAGGTGACCCTGTATCCGCAGCGCGAGAATTACCCCCTCGGCGAGGTGGTTTTTGTTTATGCGCTGGCATATGAAGGATTCGAGTTCGATCACTGGTCTGAAGGCGGGCCGGACGGATCGAAGCTGGCGAGCCTGACTGTGGACCGAGATCAGGCCGTTGTCGCCCATTTCAAGTCCGTACCGATATTCAAAACGGTCGTCATCAACACCAATCCGGAAGGACTTCCCTTCTATGCGGATGACACACTTCAGACCAGCCCCCGCATTTTCCGGTGGGAAATGGGCAGCAGCCACCGGATATCCGTGGATGCGGTGCATGAGATCGATGCGGATTACCGGTATTGTTTCCTGGATTGGAACGGGGCCGCGGAGAGGAGCTTTCAGTTCACTGCGGACAGCTCCACGACCTGGATCGCCCGGTTTCAGACGCAAATCGGCCTCGAGGTGTCACGGAACCCTGAATTGGGGGGGAATGTGACGGTCACGCCCCTCAAAACATGGTACGATCCCGGCGAGGTGGTGACCCTCGAGGCGCTTCCCAACGAGGGTGCAGGTTATGCGCTTTACGAATGGGAAGGCGATTTATCCGGGTACGAAAATCCGGTCTCCCTCATCCTGGACAAGGCGAAAAAAATCACCGCCCGATTCAGACAGAATTATTGCGGGCTTACCGTCAGAATCATGCCGGCGGGATCGGGCGAGGTGAGGCGCATACCGGATCAGGGCGCCTATGAAAGGGGATCGGAGATCTATGTGTACGGGGTGCCGGACAGCGGCTACGTGTTC
>JAFGEX010000285.1 GCA_016931355.1 bacterium | reverse complement strand
GGGAATACATCGTGGTGTTCCAGGACGACCGGAACCAGGATTGGGACATTTACGGCGTACGCCTGGATGAGGCCGGGAAGAAGCTCCCCTCCGAAAACCAGCAGGCGGACTCCACATTCATCATCTGCGATCAGGTCCAGGCGCAAACCTCGCCGCGCGTTGCAGTCAACACGCAGAGAAACACCAGTCTGATCGTCTGGGTGGACCAGCGCAACACAATGACGGCCATGACCGAAGTGGACATCTACGGCCAACGCCTGGGACCCGGGGGGAAATTGATCGTATCCGAAGGAACTCCGGACACGAAGTTGAACATCCCGATCGCGGCCTATCCGCATATCATGGAGTATTATCCTGACGTGGCCTATCACGGCCGGAACGGAAAAATTCTGGAGGAATGGCTCGTGGTGTACAACCGTTCCTACGCCGAAACACATGACATGGGTGCCTCTATCTGGGGCGTACGCGTCAAGGGCGTGAACGGCAGGCGGCTCAACACCTTTGGAGAGGAAATCGCAGGCATCGGCAAGGCGGCCCGCATCCAGGGCGGCGGCCCGCCCTGGTTCCCGGACTTCCCGATCGGCTATTCATCTTATTCCCCTGACTATTCAAGCACCTACCAGGGGAGCCCTCATGTGGAATCGAATGATGTTTTTGAGCCTGCGGTCATGCTCAAAACAGCCGGCATATACGAATACCCCATCCCGGAATTTTTCGTGGCCTGGTCGGAATTCCGGTACGGGCAAACTCAGATTGCGGATATATTCGGTCAGAGAATCGCCTATTTTCCGGACTCAACCGCATTCAGGCTGGGATTGAAGCCCGCGGCCGTTGCCGACAGCCTGTTCACGGCCGTACTGATCGACGCGTTCGGAGACTGGGAGCTTCCGCCGGAATGGTTCCCCGGGCCCAGTGTTCAGGTGTGCAGCAATGAGTATTACCAGAGCTACAACAACATCTCGTATGATCAGAACTACGGTTGTTACCTGGTCGTGTGGAACGACTGGCGTTCGACCGAGTGGGACGGATCCTGGGAATCGGATGAGGGCTGGACGAGACCGCCTGCGGACATCTACGGCCAGAGACTGTGGCTGAATCCTGCGGACACCACCCTGGCATGGCTGGATCACGACGGCACGGACGGGTCGCCTCCGGACCTGAACACACCGATCGCGTTCCTGGAAACCGCGGACGAGGGCAACAGCGAATATCCGGCTGTGGCCCATTCGCCTCTTTCCGGGAAATTCCTCGTGGCCTACGAATATGTTGAAAATCAGGACGGCATTGATGTTTACGGCAACCTGTACGCCGGCACACCGCCGATCCGTGTCGGCGTTGAAAGCCAACGGGATGCGGCTGTGCTTCGCGATTTCACCCTTTTCCAGAACTGGCCCAATCCTTTCAATCCGGTCACGGAAATCACCTACAGCATCGGCAGGACCGGGCGTGTGGACCTGGCCATTTACAATACACGCGGGCAGAAAATCATGGACCTGTGCGCGAAGGTTCAGAATCCAGGGACCTATCATGTCTCATGGGACGGGAAGAATGCTTCGGGCATGAACGTACCCAGCGGAATCTACCTGTACAGGCTCGCGTACAACGGGTTCGAAACCTCCAGGAAAATGGCGCTGGTCCGTTAGCGCCGGATGACGGGCAAATTGTTCAACAACCATTATTTTATTGTTTTGATTGATAAAATATACTATATTTAACAGTCTTATCCCATGATATTTCTTGTCCTTTCGGGGCGGAAGAACAACGGCAGAACCTGGAAAATAAAAGTTTACAGGCTGCCGGCCAAATCAGATGAATGGCGGGGATTATTCAGAAAAGGAGGGAACAGGGAGAAAGCGGAAAAAAAGAGCTGTCATCAATATAAAAATTTTTTATATGAAAAGGGAATCCCATTAAACAAGGAGGTCGAGAATGTCAGTCAAATCGTTATTGTCCCTTGTCGCCGTCATCCTGGTGATGGCCTTCATGGCCGGCTGCGCCAAACCCCCTCAGGCTGATCTGGATGCAGCCAAGGCGGCTCTCGAAGCAGCCAAGGCCGTGGGCGCAGACCGCTACGTGGCCGATGTCTTCAATGCGGCGCAGGATTCGCTGAATGCGGCCAACACGGAAATCGAAGCGCAGAATTCCAAATTCGCGCTCGGTAGGAATTATAAGAAGGCCCAGGCGCTGCTCGCAGCCGCAACCCGTCTGGCCAATGAAGCCAAGGACAAGACGGCAGCCAGGAAAGAGGAAGTGAAAGCCGAAGCCCTGAAACTCATTGAAGACGTCAAGGTTGCCCTGAAGGATGCGGGAAAGCTGATTAAAAGAGCCCCCCGCGGTAAAGAGGGCCGCGCAGCGATCGATGCCATGCAGGCTGAATTGAAGGCTGTGGAGACCTCCGTTGCAGAAGCGCCGGCCCTGATCGAAAGCGGCGATTATATCACCGCCCATGACAGGCTTCAGGCCGGACTGGCCAAGGTGAATTCCATCATCGACGAACTGAAACAAGCCATTGCCAAAAAGGCCGGCAGGTAGCAGTTTTTTCCGTACCAATCGATATCTAAATTAACAAACCCCGGTTCTCCGGCTTCCCAGAGGCGGACCGGGGTTTGTTCTATCCTTCAATGAACCATGATCATCCACGACGCCACCCGCCTAATAGTGAACATCTCCCGCCGCCTTCGAAAGGTCTTGACCATCCCTTGCCGCAGCCTGAAGACCTGGTTTCAAGCCTTAAACCCCTTCGCCCTGAAGATACCGGCCAGTCTGAAGTCCCTGCAAGTCCGGTTTTTCAGATGCCTGCGACCGGATCGTCTGTCTCCAGGCGGAAAAAAATCTGCGGCAGGGAAACGGCATCCCGGCACGGTTTTTCTGAAAATCCCCGCATTGAAAATCTGTCTCATTGCTGTCCCGGCAGTTTCAGGCCTCTTGGCCATTCTGGCCTCCCTGGGCCCCAGCCCGCCCTTGAAAACCATTTCACAGAGCCGCATCGCCCTTCACGGCGCCAGGCAAAGCATGGGGGAAATCCTCGCGCCTGATTTGTTCTACAGCGCCGAACGCCGGTGGGAGAATTTGCTTTCGGAATGGAATCGCCAGAATCAAAAATGGTTTCCCGCCCGCGATTATCAGGAGGTCTTCAAACTGGCAGTCGAAACGCGGGACATCGCCGGGCGCTGCAGAGAAAAATCAATGCTGGCCGGCGATTCCCTGAAAATCAGGATCCCGGCGGAAACCGCAGCGCTTGAAAAGGAAATCAGGCAATTCAAGACCCGGATTCGGGAACTGCCGATACCAGAGCCCTCCCGGAAGCGTTATGTGCGCGCAGAGCTGATGATTCTCGAAAGCCGGTCCGCATGGCAAAGGCAGGACCATGTCCGGTCCGCAGGGCTTCTTAAATCCGCCCGCACGCTTTTGGGACAGACCGGCCAGGAGGTATCCGGCCGTTTGCGGGCCTATTTCTCCAATTTAACCGCCTGGCGAGAAATGGCCGACGAGACGGTGGCCTGGTCCAGGATAAACCGGGACGCAGCGATTCTGGTGGACAAGCTGGCCCATCAATGCAGGATTTACCGGGACGGGATCCTGGCCGCTGAATTCCCCGTGGAATTGGGCGCAAACTGGATGGGACACAAGAGAATGCGGGGGGACCGGGCCACGCCTGAAGGACGGTACCGGGTCATGGGAAAGAAAAGCGACTGCGATACGCCTTATCACAAGGCCCTGCAAATCGATTATCCGAACAGGGAGGACCTCCTCCGGTTCGAGGATGACAAGCAAAGAGGACGCCTGCCCCGGAACGCTGATATCGGGGGATCCATTGAGATACACGGCGGAGGTGGCAGAAAAGCGGACTGGACCAACGGGTGCATCGCCCTCCAAAACGGGGACATGGACGTTTTGTTCGAATGGGCGCGGCCCGGCACGCCGGTCACCATCATCGGATCCCTCAATCCCGGCGGCCAGCCGTTGCGCTTTTAACCGCTGGAGATGAAAAAAGGACCATCGCATCCGGTATCGAACGAAAAAAAAGATCCGCTATGCTCTGAAGGCCGCACTCTGGGGATCCCTGCCGGGTCTGGCTACCGCCTTATGGCTCTGGTCGCATGCGCCTGTAGTGCAGGAGTGGGGTTTTGCGGTCATGCCTGAGCGGCTGGCCACAGCGGACACGTCGTATTCAGCCCGGGAGCTCAAAAAAGAGCGGCGTGCTCTTGAAAAAAACATCCGGGAAGCGAGATTCAGGCTGAGCAGGATGACCCCGGTAAATCCTTTTATGATCATCAACACCTCCGAGAATGCCTTCTCCATCCGGAAAGGCCGGAGGCTGCTCTATCAGGGCATCTGCTCCACCGGAAGCTACATCCTGCTCAAAACCCATGACGGCGAGGAAATGTGGATATTCAAAACACCGAGAGGCGCTTTCCGAATCCGGAACATCCTGACCAATCCGGTATGGCGGATGCCCGACTGGGCCTTTGTCGAGGAAGGCCTCCCGGTCCCCCCTCCCGATTCTCCCGACCGTTTTGAGTACGGCGTGCTGGGCGATTATGCCTTCGATATCGGAGACGGGTACCTGATCCACGGCACATTGTACCAGAGGTACCTGGGGCTTCCGGTCACGCACGGGTGCATCCGGCTCGGCGACAAGGATTTGAAAAACGTTTACGAAAACCTCTGCGTCGGATCCAGGGTGTTTATCTACTGAAAGAGACGGCGCCGGCAAGGCCTTTTAAACCCCCTGGCGCAGTGCATCCGGGCAGATTGAAGACTGGACGGGACCCGCTGAGGAATGCGGGTGCCGTTAGAATGGATCATCAGAAAATCCGGACGGGAAAACCCTGCATGATGGAAATCATCCGATCCATCCAATGTTTTTTCAATGACCGGTTCCGTTTTTGGGAGGCCGGCAAAGGCATCCGGATTCTCTTCACCGCATGCCTTCTCCTGCCTGTCCTGCTGGTCCTGGTTTTTTTCGCCATGGGTCCCCTGTTTCAGGCGCCTTTTGATAGGGATGCGGGAAATCCGGCGCCTGCAGGGGTGAAGGACCCTTCGCTGTTTGTTTTGAAACTCGACCAATGCTTTCTGCAGTCCCAGCTCGCGGAGGCAAAAAGTGATTCCATCCATCTGGTCGTCAACCTGCAGGACAGCACCTGCGCCCTCCAGATCCGCGGGGTGAAAATCAGGGAGTGCCGGATCACCAGGTACTGGATGAGCCGGGCCGTTTGGCGGAACGCAGACCGTCCGGAAATCCACGGATGGCTCGGCCGGCCGTTTCATGCGCGAAGACAATGGGCGACCCTCCCCAAGGCGCCCATCAAAATCCGCAAGGCGCCCAGGGACACGACGGAAGCCAACCGGATCCCGGATTCAACGGTTCCGGTCGAGCATGTGGATGTCGGCTTCACCCTCCTTTTTGACCGGAATCTGTCCCTTGAAATCATCCAGGCGGAGAGATTTTCCTTTTCAGGATTTTTTAAAAAAGGCTGGTATCGCGCCCGGGGGACGATCGTGCGATTCGGCGAGGAAGTGGAGGCTGCAGTCCGCGGCCGCATCCCCCGGCCTTCGATGCGAATCCGGCTCGTCATGGCCCGCAATGATGCTAAGGCCGTTTACAGGGCCCTGCCTCAGAACGCCGGACTGGTGCTCCGCATCCCGTCCCCGTGAAACGAACCATCCTGTCCCTATCAAAACAGGAAAGGAGAACATCATGAGATTCAAGAAAACCGTCTTTTTCATCCTGGCCGTTCTGGCCGGTCTGCCCCTGGCAGCCCAGGACAGCACAGCCGCCTGGAAAAAATCGGGATCAGCGGGATTGAATTTCAGCCAGGTTCAGCTGTCGGACTGGGCTGCGGGCGGAGACAATGCCGTTGCTTTGAGCAGCCTGCTCATACTGTCCGCCAATTACAAAGGGGGGCCCGCCGCCTGGGACAATGCGCTGGAACTCGGATACGGCCTGACCCGGTTGAGCGGGGACCCCGTCCGTAAAAGCGACGACAAAATCGTCCTGACCTCCAAATTCGGACGCGCGGTTGTCGGAAAATGGAGCGCCAGCGGGCTCGTCGATTTCCGGACGCAATTCGCGGCCGGGTATGATTACGGCGCGGAGCCGAAAAAACGTCTATCCGGATTCATGGCGCCCGGATATGCCGTCCTGGCATTGGGAGCGGAATACAAATCCGGCGATCCTTTTTCATTGCTTCTTTCACCGGTCACAGGGAAAATGACCTTCGTGCTGGACGATTCCCTGTCGGATGCGGGCGCATTCGTCGGTACGCCGGGCAAAAAGACCAAAACCGAACTGGGATGGTTCATCAACTCGGCGCTGAAAATAAAGCCCATGGAGAATGTCGAGCTGTCGACAAAGCTCAACCTGTTCTCCAATTACGAAAAACTCTCCAACGTGGACGTGATCTGGGAGGGGCTCGCGCTCATGAAGGTCAACCAGTGGATCAGCGCCAGCTTCACCGCGCAATTCATCGAAGACGACAATGTGCGGGATGAAAAAGGGAAGATCCGGCGCCAGTTCAAGGAACTTTTCGCCATGGGTCTGCTCTACCAGTTTTAAGGGATGCTCCCCCCCCCGCCTGTGGCGGGTATCTTAAGCTGCGACGCACCCTGAAAATGCGTCGCAGCAATGTTCGTCGCCTGATCCCGCAGCCGTCTGCGGGGAATGCGTTCATCATCCAATTCATCCGGGAGGTCGGAAATGCTGAAGGAATTCAAGGAATTCGCCCTGCGCGGGAATGTTATGGACATGGCCGTGGGCATCATTATCGGAGCCGCTTTCGGGAAAATCGTTTCATCCCTGGTGGGGGACATCCTCATGCCGCCCATCGGACTGCTGCTTGGGAAAATGGACTTTTCGAACCTGTTCATCCATTTATCCGGCGCTTCCTACGCCTCGCTCGCAGAGGCAGAGGCGGCCGGAGCGGCCGTGATCCGTTACGGAGCCTTCCTGAATACGGTCATTGATTTCCTGATCGTTGCATTCGTGATTTTTCTTCTGATCCGGCAGGTCAACAGGGCGAAACGCCGGCCGGAAAAAGCCGCGCCTGCAGCCCCCACAACCCGGGAATGCCCCTACTGCCTCTCCGTCGTCCCTCTGAAGGCGGTGCGTTGCGCCCATTGCACCTCGGAGCTGAAGGCCGTTTGACCATCCGCCGCCCGGAGACAGGGCAGGCTGCGGCCGGAACACCGCCGGGGTGTGTTTGATCTTTCAGGCCGAATCACCTCCGGGAGGATATTTTCTTTTAAAAATCCGCAAAAAGGTTTGAACGTGGAGAACGGAAGGAAACGGATGCTCCTCCCGGAGGTGATGGATCATCACAGGAAATGGCTCGCAGGCAGATTGAAACCGGCTCCGGGGACAATCTGTTTTTAACCTGCTTTTTTAACGTTTTTCTTTACAAAGAGATTCCATCCTCCGCCTCAATTTACAATTTGCATTTCATTTTTTAATCTTGCATATTTGAGAAAATCATGGAACAATCGAGGGTTCCCCGCTTATGGCGGGGAATGTTCGATCGGTAAGGAAAAGACATTCATGTCCGTTCGCTTGCCCGGAAGCTTGTCCGCCATCAGGATGGGCGGGCCAGGCAGGGGGATATGCACGTTATCGGATTCATCCATGAGGCGCGCCCGTGGCTGACAAGGTCAAAAAATCCGCCCTTCGTATCCTCCTTGCAGAGCCCGACCCCGGCAGCCGGAGAGAACTCGCCGCCGCACTCCGGAAAAGCAGCTTCCCCATAAAAATCTCCAATGTCTCATCCCCTGATCAATTAAAAGCCCGCCTCTTAAGCGGCAAAATCGACCTGGTCATCGCAGACATCAGGGCCCGGGGATTCAGACGGTTCCAGGCATTGTCCCTGGTGCGGCGATTCGGTCCATCCGTCCCGGTCATCATCGCATCCCGGACAGATACCGCGGCTGCGGCG
>JAFGEX010000284.1 GCA_016931355.1 bacterium | reverse complement strand
GGAAGCCGAACCCCTGCGTTTTGACGTGAAGCGTCCCCTCCAGGATGTTCCGGGCCTGCGCCTGGCCGTACCTGCCCCCCTTGCCCCTTGAGATGCGGCCGCTTTCAGCCATTTCCCTGAGCAGCGCCTTGAATTCAGGATATTCCGAATTGGATATCCCTGTTTTCCGGAAAAGCTCGCGGGTCTTGTACATTTTCCGGCCGTCCTTTTCGAGTACGGACAATATTTCTTCTTCAATTGATTTTTTCTTCACTGAAACCTCTTTGTCAAGTTAATGAAATATGAATCTGAAAATGAGCGCATTCCCCTTAGCTTGCCGCGGGGTTCGCCCGGGCTTTGACCCGGGATAAGCGAGCGAACACAAACAAATTTTTCCCTACAGATCGAAGATTCCCCCACAACGCACCGCCTCGGAGCTTCAATCTGCCCCATTATCCAAATGGGACCGTTTTCCTGCCCTTTTTCTGTCATCCGGAGGGCGTTTCGCGCCCGAAGGATCCGGGGCCCGATACCTGCGATGACAAAAGGAGATCTTGAAATCGAAAGATATCTTCTGTTCAAAGATCCAGGGATGCCTTCTATTCCCGCTCCAGCCTGTATTCCCGCACGGTCAGGACAAGGGCGGTCAGGAAAAATCCTGCTGCGGAAATCATCAGGAGCACGAAGATCGCAACAATGTCCTTCGTCATGGTGATCTTGATCGGGAGCATGTCGAGTATGCCGCCCGAATTGGATCTAAAAAAGGTGGGATACAGGCTGTGCAGGTAATGGACAACGGTCAGGAGTTTTGCGTTTCCCGGCAGGTAGGCGATGAGGTTCTCCCATCCGAACGTGAACAGCAATCCGCCCAGGACCGCTTTTTTAAAGAGAGACCCTAAAAAACTGAACAGGGGCAGATATGCGGCCAGCCCCAAAAGAAGCACGCCCATGCTCCTGGCAAGCTGTCCGGATTCATCCAGCCATCCGGACAATCCGTACGGCAGATGCAGCACCGTGTAGCAGAGGAACAACGAGAGGATCAGGATGCATCCGAGCACCACCAGATTCGCCAGAATTTTTGACGCGGCGAAGCGCCATTTGGGGATGGGCCTGATCAGAAGATACGGCAGGGTCTGATCCTCCACTTCCTCTCCGATCACCGCGGAGCCTGTAAAAACGGCGGTCATGGGGAGGAGAAAATGCAGGTACAGAAAAAAACTGATCTGAGGATAAAGCCTGAAAACTTCGATGTCCCGGTCTTCCAGCAGGGGCCTCGCCGCCAAGAGGACCAGGGTGATGACCACGGGGAAAAGCCCGAGCAGCACGGCCCAGAACAGCCTCCTGCTTTTAATCAGGTTTCTAATGAAAAACCGGATTTCCTGGTTCAACGGATCACCTCACGAGATATTCGAAAACCGCCTCGAGGTTTTCATCCGGCGACCAAAGCGAATGAATTTTGATGCCGTGTTTGAGCACGAGATCCGGAAGCCTGGCGTGGAAATCCCTGGGCTTCTTGGTCTCTACAGTGAGCTGGCCCTTTTCCCTGTCGAACTGGACACTGAGCACATCGTCGAATTCGAGCAGTTTTTGGGTCAGTACGTTCACCTGGTCGCAGCGTATCGTGACCTGCAGCGGATGCGTGTCTATGAGCTCCCGGATCTCGAAAATGTTGCCGTGGGCCAGCTGCCTGCCGTGATTGATCAGCAGGATCGTGTCCGTCATTTCCTCCACCTCGTGCAGGATATGACTGGACACGATCACGGTCCCGCCGTCCCGGCCCGCCTTCTTGATAAACTCGATGGTGTCGCGCCTTCCCACAGGATCCATGCCGTTGAGCGGCTCATCCAGGAACAGGACCTTGGGATCATGCGCGAAAGCCTGGGCCAGCTTGATGCGCTGGCGCATGCCCTTGCTGTATCCGCCGATTTTCTTGTCCGCATGCTCGGTCATGCCGGCTGTTTCCAGCGCCCGGACCGTGCGCTTTTCCGATTCCTCACTTGAAAAACCGTGCATGGCCACGAGCGACCCAACGAATTCCCTGCCTGTCAGAAATTTCCAGAACGCGTCCTGTTCGGGGCAATACCCGATGTTCCGGTTTAGTTTGTAATTGTTCCACACCGGTTCGCCGCCCACCAAAACCTCACCCTTGCTCGGCTTCAGCTGCCCGGTCATCAGTTTCAGCAGGGTGGATTTGCCCGCGCCGTTCGGCCCGAGGAAACCCGTGACCCCGGGGCCGATTTCGAAATCGAGGTCGTTGACGCCGATGACCTGGCCGTACCACTTGGAGAGATGCCGGGCCTCCACCTTCACTTGACCACCTCCGTGGGACGGACGCGCATTCTCAAGGCCAGAATACACCCGGCCACAAACGCAGCCAGGACGACGGCGGCCCATACGGCGGAAAACTCAAATGGCCGCTCCGTGCCGAAAAATACGGAACCGACCTGCCTGAGATTTGCCTGCAGGGACAGCAACCCCAGTTCAGGGATGCGGATCAGGATCTTGCGCAGAATTTCCCCGAACCAGATGACCGCAAAGAAAAGCACGGCCGCCCCCCTGGCGCTCGAAATAGAGCTGAGCAGCAGCATCAATCCCCCAAGAACAAGCAGGACCGTGACGGAAAAACCCAGCACGGAAAAGGGGATCCAGAAGAACTGGCGGAGGAACGCCTCGCTGCCGGACAACAGCCATTGGATGATGAAGAGCAGCAAGGCCGGGATGCAAGTGGCCAGGCCGCCGTAAAACGCGAGGATGAGCCACTTGCCGCAGATGTAATCGGGAAAGGAGACAGGCCTCGAGAAATAGATCTGAAGCGCCTTGAACCGCCTGTCATTGGCGATCAGGCCCGCACCCGCAGTGACCAGGATCAGGAGGAGGATGAACTCCTGGTTCTTGAGAAAGCCCTGAAAGAACCCGGCATCGATGTCCAGATTCTTGCCGAGATCCCCGAGTTTGGAGGCGTCGCCGACGCGGTTCATGAAATAGATCTGCACCGTCCTGACGATGAAGGGGAACGAGGCGAAGAACAAAAGGGCGATCATCCATCTCTGCCAGAGCAGGCGTATGCCCGTCCTGGCGATCACCCACCAGGTCCGGGGTTTCTCCAGGAGCCGGCCTTCCCACGGCCTGTAATTCTGGTCATAGACCGGCATCCTCGCCCTCCCTGAGTTTCTTCACGAACACTTCCTCCAGGGTCTGGATGCTGGGCACCAGTTTCCGCAGCACCACGCCCGAATCGCGCGCCGTGCGAAGGACCAGCTCGGAATCCTTGCCCCTGGGGAGCGTGACGTCAAAATCCTGTTTGCCTTCGGACTTTATTTCGCAGCCCTGTTTCGCGAGCTTCTTTTCAAATCCCTCACGGTCCCCGTCCACGCGAACGTTGTAGGCATTGGCGTAGGCGCCTCGCAGATCCTCCACCTTCGCATTCTCCGCCACACGGCCGCGGTTCAAAATCACCACGCGGCCGCAGGTGCGCTCCACATCCGGAAGGATGT
>JAFGEX010000283.1 GCA_016931355.1 bacterium | reverse complement strand
TTTCAAGGATGAGGCGACCGTCATCCCGCATCTGGGGCATTACGATTTCAGGACCCTGCTCATGCACGAGGTGGAGGTGCTCGGCTTTCCGCTCAGCGTACATCCGCTCGATTTGTACAGGGACTGCCTGGCCGGGCTCTCCCATGTGCCGGCCTGCGACATGGAGAAGCACGCGGGCAGGTGCGTGACCCTGATCGGCTGGTGGGTGACGAACAAGATGGTGTACACGAAGAACGAGGAACCGATGTCTTTCATCAGCTTCGAGGATACGACAGCCCTGTTTGAAGCCGTCGTTTTTCCTGAACCCTTCCGGAAATTCTGCGCGGCCTGGACGCAGACCCGGCCCTACATCCTGAGAGGGCTCGTGGACGAGGAATACGGCGCGTTCACGCTTCACGTGGAGGAGATGGCGTTTCTGGATGAGAGGAGGAAGCGGAATACCGCTTTGCCCGGGGATTCCGGCAGAATGATGATCAGGGGGGCATTCTGACGCTGCGCAAGACTCGTGCGGTTTCATCTCGATGGTTGTCATTCTCCGCCTTTTGGGGCGTATGATGTTTATGATTTTTTTTTAATACCCCGCTGCCTGCAGCGGGGTAGTTGATTTTTTTCCGATGAAGCCACCTCATTTTTCAACTCTTGAATTTGAAGAATGAAATCGTTATTATCCCTTGTGATTCTCGTGTGCAATTTTTCGTGTCCCCTGAAAAAAACAGGCGTTTTCCATTCGGAGAAGGAGGTTCCCATGTCCGGCAATAAAAGAAGTTACTGGGCAGGCTCATCCATCGGATTCGGTGCCATACTCGCCATGATCATGTCCTGGACCGCGAACAAATCCATCTTTCTGGTTCTGATCCACGCCGTCCTGGGATGGATATACGTCATTTACTATCTGATTACCCATCATGACTGGACCTGGTTTTAAGGGGGAGCGGACATGAATCTGACAGTGAGCACACCCCCCTTCGCTTGCCGCGGGATTAGTGAGCGAATCCAAACGTCTTCATCATCGCAGATCGAAGAATCCCGGCCGCTTGCGTCGGGGCGGTTTAAAAGCCGCTGCATTGAACGACTGTGTATTCTGTTTCTGCATTCCGCCTTGCTCCTGGGACAATCCCGATCCCATCCAGAGGGCCCGCTTGCCCATACGTTTTCCATCGTGGCGCGTGACCCGGCAACCGGAGAAATGGGAGTAGCCGTCCAATCCCACTGGTTTTCGGTCGGATCCGCGGTTTCCTGGGCGGAGGCCGGAGCAGGCGCCATCGCCACGCAATCGTTTGTCAATGTTTCATTCGGCCCGAAAGGGCTGGAGCTGCTCAAGCAGGGGAAAACCGCCGGGGAAGTCGTCCGCCTGCTCATCGAAGCGGATGAAGGCCGCGATTTTCGCCAGCTCGCAGTGGTGGATTCAAGGGGAAATGTCGCAGTGCATACGGGGAAAAAGTGCATCCGGGATGCAGGACACAAAACGGGCGGCCAGTTTGCCTGCCAGGCCAACATGATGCTGAACAACAAGGTCTGGCGCGCCATGGCCCGGGTATATGAGAGGGCGGATGGTCCTCTCGCGGAACGCCTGATCGCAGCTCTTGAAGCCGGCCAGGAGGCAGGCGGAGACATACGCGGCAGGCAATCCTCCGCGATCCTGATCGTCAAGCCGCAGACGTCAGACAGGCCCTGGGAGGACCGGCTGATGGATCTGCGCGTAGAGGATCATCCGGAACCGGTTCGGGAACTGAAAAGGCTTGTCCGCATTCACCGGGCCTATGCGCACATGAATGCGGGGGACCTGGCTGTTGAGAAAAACGACATGCCATCAGCCCTGGCGGAGTACCGCTCCGCAGAGGTTTTTTTCCCGGACAATCTCGAGATGAAATACTGGCATGCGGTCTCTCTGGCCAATACGGGACTGCTCGACCAGGCGATGCCCCTGTTCCGCGGGATCTTCGCCGCGGATGAAAATTACAGGCTGCTCACCAGACGGCTGCCCGATTCGGGATTGCTGAACATCAGCCGGAAGGACCTGAAAAAGGTGCTCAACATCCGTTGAGGCATTTTTAAACAGCCGGAGCCCTGTCGCCGTATCCGGGAAAAACCAACAGCGCTCCGAAGGCCGGATGTATTCCGGATGCCGGATGTGGATCACGTTTTTTCCGGCAGGCGCATCCTTGCCCTGACTCTGAAAAGAACCTTAAAAAAATCCGGGATCATGAAGGTTCCCGTTATCGATTGAAGGCTATGGATAACCATCTAAAGATACCGTATCCCGTTATGCGGCGGAGAAACAAATGCTGTTGAATTACGTAAAATCCATCAGCACACCCGATCATGGAGAGGAGGATCCCGCAACATGCAGAAAAGCATTCTGATCCTGATGACGACACTCTTTGCAGCCGGTCTTTTTGCACAGGACGAGGAGGAGACACTACTCTCAGGCGACATCACGCACGGAGGATTCGGTGGACCTGTGGTGAAATGGACATCCGTTCAAAAGGAGTTTGGAGTCCTGGTGGGCGGTCGTGGAGGCTGGATCATCAACCATGCCTTTTCAATAGGCGCAGGAGGATACGGGCTGGTTAATTCCATTCCCCCGCAGGATAACGTTGATTTCGGAAACTGGTTTTTCAGCGATCCGGTTCTCGGCATGGGGTATGGCGGTTTTGAAATGGAGGTGATCGTCCGTTCGGACCGGCTGGTTCATTCAACGATCATCCTGCTGATCGGAGCGGGCGGTGTTGGTTTTCATGAGGCATGGGACAGCGACTGGGAAGACCGTGATGATCATTACCAGTGGGATTCCTTCTTCATCCTGGAGCCCGGCGTCAACGTCGAATTGAACGTGACCGGATTCTTCAGGCTCAACGTGGGAGCCAGCTACCGCTTTGTGTCCGGCGTGGACAAATGGGGACTCTCGGAATCGGACATCGGCGGACCCGCGACGACATTGACGTTCAAATTCGGGAAATTCTGATCCCCTCTTTTCCTTTGGGAATGAAATGAAAAACCCCTGGCCGGTGTGGGCAGGGGTTTTTTAGCATCCGGATTCGTGCTGTTGATCAACTGACCGTGTTTTTCAGGTTGGTTCCCTCGGTCTGCGCACCGGCGAGGTCTGCGTTCATGAGATTCGCGTCGTCCAGTTTGGCACGGGTGAGATTGGCGTTCCGGAGATTGGCCCTCTGGAGCTGGGCGCCGGAAAGGTCCGCTTCCTTCAGGTTTGAGCCGACCAGGCTGGCCCTTTTTAATTTGGCGTGCACGAATTTGGTGCCCTGGCAGTTCGCCCCGTCCAGCTGGGCGCCGAACAGGGAAAGCCCGCTGAGATCCGTATTCCTGAGGTTGGTTTTTTCCATGTTGGTGTCCTGCAGGTTGGCGCCGGTCAGAACGGCCCCTTCAAGATTCGAGCCCTGAAGGTTGGCGCCGAACAGGAACGCATTCTCCATGTTTGCCCCGCGGAGATCGGCACTGGACAGGTTGGCGTTCTGGAAATGGGCGTTCTTCAGATTGGCGTTTCTGAAATCGGCTCCCTTGAGGTTTGAATAGGACAGATCCGCTTCTTCCAGGTCCGCTCCCTGCATGGATTCGCCCTTCTGGATTTTCGCTACAATCATTTCCCTGGTCCATTTGGGCATATCAGGCTCCTTTCCCGAAACCGGCGGCCGCTTCCTCGACGGAATCGTAGATTTTCAGGATCTGGTCCAGTTTGGTGATCTCAATCGGACGCCTGACGCGGTCGTTGAGCCCTGCCAGTTTCATGTCCCCGCCGCTTCCGCGCAACGTGATCATGCCGGCCATCAGACTTCCCAGGCCTGAACTGTTCATCCATTTGACCTGTTTCATGTCCACGACGATCTGCACCGCGCCTTCGCGTATGGCGGAGTAGATGCGGTCCTGGAAGGATTTGGTCTCGTCCCCGCCCATGAGTTCCCCTTCCAGATGCAGGACCAGAGCCCCCGCGGACTTGGATTCTCTAAGCTGTACAGTCATGGTTGCATTCCTTTCCCGGCTGTGATCCGTTTTGACGTGCCGTGTGTCATTCGTATCTCAGGGATTCGATCGGATCCATGCGGCTGGCCTTGGCTGCAGGATAAACGCCGAAAATGACTCCGACCAGCGAGCAGAAGAAGAAACCGATGACGATGGTCCAGACAGGGATGGCTGCGGGTACGGGCGAAATCAAGGCGACCAGCTGTCCGATGCCGACGCCCGCCAGAATGCCGATGATGCCGCCGATTTCCGAAAGCAGGACTGCTTCCATCAGGAACTGGAACAGGATGTCCCGCCGTTTGGCGCCGATGGCCATGCGCACTCCGATTTCACGGGTGCGTTCCCGTATGGAAACCAGAAGGATATTCATGATCCCTATGCCCGCCACCAGGAGGGAGAACGATACGATCACGATTGCTCCGATGCGGACAGCCCGGGTCATGTTGTTGAATCTTTCCATGAGGCTGTCGCTGGTCCAGATTTCGAAATCGTTCGGCTCGCCCGGCGGGACTTTCCTCACCGCCCGGAGAACGCCGATGACCTGCTCCTGTGCGGCTTCCATCATGGCAGGATCCTTCACGGACACCGTGATGTTCAGGGATCTTTCGCGGTTGCCGTAGTATTTCAGAAAAGTATTTAAGGGGATGACCACGCGGTTGTCGTTGCTGTCCCCGAACCGGCCGCCCTGTTTTTCGATCACGCCGATGACTTCGTAATGCCGGCCGTCCACATTGATCTCTTCGCCCAGCGGATTCTGAAAGGGGAACAGCTCATCCACAATGTCCATCCCGATCACTGCGACGTTGCGGTTGTACTGATCGTCCGTGTCCGTGATGGCACGGCCCTGCTCGACGAAATACCCGTTATTCGGGAAAAAGGCGGACTGACCGCCCGCCAGGACCATCACCGGGCTGGTTTTTTTATCCTTGTATTTGACGGTGATTCCAAAATGCCAGGCTTCCGGTCCGACCTGTTCCACCGACGTGCAGTATTGTGAGATGGCATCGGATTCGTCCAGGGTGATATTTTTCCTTTTTTTCTCCTGGTCGCGATGCCGCCCTCCGCCCATCATGACCGGATCCCGCTGCACCTGAAACACGTTCGATCCGAGCTGCTCCATCTGCTCCTGCATGTCCTTCTGGAATCCCTCGATCAGGGACTGCATGCCGATGATCGCCGTCACGCCGATGATCACGCCGAGCAGTGTGAGGAAGGAACGCATCTTGTGCGTCCGGATCACGTCCAGGGCGATGTAAAAACTTTCTTGAACCTGCATGAGTGGCCCTTGTTTTTGACCGACCGGTCATTCGTACCGCAAGGCCACGATCGGATCCAGCCTGGCCGCCTTGGAAGCCGGGTACAGGCCGAAAAAAAGGCCGATGGTGACCGTAAATCCGACACCCAGGAAAAGCACCCAGGTCGAAATGTTGACCGGAAGGGGCGTGGCGCTGCGGACGATCAGCGCGATTGCGATGGAAACGAGAATGCCCAGCAGCACGCCGATGCCGGAGATGAACATGGATTCCACCAGGAACTGCCACATGATGATGCTGCGCTTGGCGCCGATGGCCTTGCGTATGCCGATTTCCCGGGTCCTTTCCGTGACCGAAACGAGCATGATATTCATGATCCCGATGCCGCCCACGACCAGGGAGATCGATCCGATGCCGATCAGCACGATCCACAGCACGCGCGTCAACTGGTTGTACAAATCCATCAGCTGGCTCTGCTGATTGATGGCGAAATCGTCCGGTTTGCCGGCTTCCAGTCCTCTGGCCCGCCTCATGAGCCCGGTGAGCTGGTCGATCAGGGCTTCAAGCTGCCTGGGATCCTTGGGCTTGATCAGAATGGTCATATAATTTCTTCTGCCGTATTGTTTTTCAAAGACCGTATAGGGGATGATGACCGTGTTGTCCTGGCTTTCCCCGAATACCTGGCCTTTCTTCATCAAGACGCCGATGATCGTGAAATGATGGGCTCCGATTTTCATCCGTTTTCCGATCGGATTTTCATCCTGGAAGAGTTTTTCCGAAACTTCGGATCCGATCAGACAGAGATTTTTTCTGAACTCCACCTCCGGCATGTTGAAAAACCGGCCCTGCTCCGGCACCGCGTCGGCCGTCACCGAATAGGCATCCGTGGTCCCGACGACCGTGACATTGTCCAGAGACTCGTTCTGATACTTGACCGTCTTCCGGGTGTCCAGTTCCGGAGCCACCACATCCGCGAGCGTCGCGTGCTCCAGGATGAACTTGTAATGCTTTTCCTCGATCGGCCTGCGTTTAACGTATTCGAGATATTCCTCATAACTCCGGAAGATCCACGGCATTTTGGAGAGGTACAGCGTGTCCGCTCCCAGCCCGGACATTTCCTTTTTCACATAGGCGTTGAGGCCCTGGATGACGGAGATGATCACGGTGACCACGATGACGCCGATGAAAATGCCCAGCGTCGTCAGGATGGTCCTCATCCGGTTCGTCTTCAGGGCGTTGAGCGCGATCTTGAGCCCTTCGCCCAGTTCTATTTTAGAAATCTGCATGGTCTTTCGCCCCGCTGATGGACCGGATCTTCCCGCAGGCCCGCAGGCCCCGGGGAGGCCTTTCTATTTGGCCTCGTCCCTTTCGATTTTTCCGTCCCGGAGCCTGATGATGCGGTCGGAATGTTCGGCGATGTATTCCTCATGCGTGACGAGGATGATCGTGTTCCCGGATTCATGCAGTTCCTCGAACAGGTCCATGATCTCGTCTCCGGTTCGCGTGTCCAGGTTGCCGGTCGGCTCGTCCGCCAGGATGATGGAGGGATTGTTGATCAGGGCCCTGGCGACCGCCACGCGCTGGCGCTGTCCGCCGGAAAGCTCGTTGGGGCGGTGATGCATGCGGTCCCCGAGTCCGACTTTTTTCAGGGCCTTTTCCGCCAGCTCCTTGCGTTTGGCCGCAGGGGTTCCGTTGTAGATCAGCGGCAGTTCCACATTATGGGCGGACGAGGCCCTCGGCAGCAGGTTGAAATTCTGAAAAACAAATCCGATCTCCCGGTTTCGGATCTCCGCGAGATGGTCGTCGTCCATTTCGCTGACATTGGATCCGTTCAGCCGGTAAATGCCCGAGCTCGGGGTGTCCAGGCAGCCCAGCAGGTTCATCAGCGTGGACTTTCCGGAACCCGACGGCCCCATGATCGCGACGTATTCGTTTTTCTGGATTTTCAGGTCCACGCCCCGCAGGGCATGAACCGTATCCATCCCAAGCTGGTAATCCTTGACAATGTTTTTCAATTCGATCAACATGCCGCTTGCTCCTTGTGAATGCCGGTTCCCCTGCGGGATTCCTATTTATTCTCAGCGCTTTTTTTAACCGAATTGTCCACCTTGACCAGATCCCCGTCCTTGAGCTGTCTGGACAGGATGCGGAAACTTCCGCTGACCACTTCGTCGCCTTCCTCAGGACCGGATTTCAGTTCCCATTCCGTATCGCTGGAAATGCCGGTTTCCACAGGGACCTGATGCGCCACTCCGTCCTTGACGACAAAGACGACCTTGATCGGCTTTTCTTCCTTCTTCTTGGCCTCATCCGTCTTGAGAGAATCCGCGGAAGGCTCCTCCTTTTCCTGATCGGAGGACTTTTCCTTCTTCTTGCCTGCTGCCTTCTCCTTGTCCTCCGGTTTGACTGGAGACCGGGTTGTGACGCATTGAATGGGGACTTTCAATGCCTTGTCCTTGTTTTCCGTGATGATGTCCACTGTGGCGGACATGCCCGGCCTCAGGCTGGCGGGTTTTTCGACCATCGCGACCTTGACCAGGAAATTGGTGATCTCGTTCTGGGTTCCGGCGCCCAGCGTGGTCCCCGTATTGGCGATTTCTCTGACCTGGCCGAAGAAAGTGGTGTCCGGAAAGGCGTCCACGGAAACGCGGGAGCTGTCGTTCAGGGTTACGTTCACCACATCGTTTTCATCGATTTCCGCCTCGGCCTGCATCCTGGACAGATCGGCCACGGTCATGATCACGTCCAGCGTGAAGTTTGAGCCCATGGCCATCTCCCCCAGTTTTTTGTTGAGCTGGCTGACGACTCCGTCCATGGGGGAGTAGATGATGGTTTTGGAAAGGTTGTCCCTGGCCTGTTTGAGTTGGGCGTCTCCCTGCTCGACATTGGCGGATGCCTGCTGGTACGAGGACCTGTAGATGTCCAGTTCGGACTGGGATGCCAGATTGCCATCGAACAGCTTCTGATATCGTTCGTACTCGCTCTTCGCCTTCTCGTATGCCGCCTTGGCATATTTCAGCCCTGATTCGGCCTGTTCGACTGCGGCGCGGTAAAACTCTTCATCGAGTTGGACCAGGAACTGCCCCTTCGTCACCCGGTCTCCTTCCTCCACACCCAGCCGCACGATCTGGCCGCTGACCTTCGCGGATATCTTGACCTGGATTTCAGGCTGTATGCGCGCGGACCCGGATACGGTCTCCGTGATGGTGCCGCGGACGACCTTTTCGGTCTGCACCACTGTTTTCTGGCCTCCCTTTTTCAGGTTGGCGATGATGATGATCGCCAGCACCGCAACAATGCCGATGGCGATGAACAGGTTTTTCTTTTTTATTTTCATGAGTTTCACTCCGGATAATGGATCACGCCCGCCGCGCAGGCTATTTCTCAAGTTTTCCCATGCCCTTGAGCAGCCTGGCCACGCTCAGCTTCAGATCGTAAAGAGCCTGGATGCGGTTGCTGCGGGCCTGTGTGTAATTGACCTGTGAATTGATCAGGTCGAGCATGGTCCCGGCGCCGAGATTGTATTTCTCCTGGTTGAGCCGGAGGTTTTCACCCGCAGCCTCCTCGCCGTCCTGGGTGACGGTTATCTTTCTCTCCGCCTGCTGCATGTTGAAATAAGCCTGCTTGACTTCCAGCCCGATGTCCTTCTGGCTCTGGTCGAGAGCTTCCTGGCTGTACTTGTAATTGAGCTTGGCCTTGCTGAGCTGCGCGATTTTTGATAAACCTTCGAACAGGGGCAGGGAGAGGCGGATGCCCGCTACCCAACTGTAATCCTGATCCCGAATTTGGTCGATATTGTGAATGTACTTGTTACTCCAGGAATAGCTGTAATAGGCGGATACCTGGGGCATGTAACGGCTTACGGCCATGCCGATTCCGGCCTTGGACCCCTTGACATCGGAAATGGATTTGAGAAGGGAGGGATTGTACTGGGTGCTGCTCTGTACCGCCTCCTCATAAGGGATTTCCCATTTCTCCGGAGCGTCCAGATTGTCCACCACCTGTATCTCCTTTTCCACGTCGAAGCCGAGGACATGGTTCAGGGAAGCCCTGGCAATGGAAAGGCCGTTCTGGGCCTCGATGAGAAGAAGACGGCTTTCCTCTAGTTGCACCTTGGCCTGAAGAACATCGGATTTGGGGGCCTTGCCGACCTCGTTGAGGACCTCTGCCCGCTTGTACGATTCCTCCGCGTATTTCAGGGATTCTTCCTGCACTTCCAGGAGCTTCTGCGCCTTCAGAAGATTGTAATACCGTTCCTTGACCAGGTAGATGATTTGCTGCCGGGTCGATTCAAACTGATGCATGGAGCTGTTCTTCTGGTATTTTGCGCTGCGGTAATTGAAATAATTGTACATGCCACTGAAAAGCGTCTGATTGACGCTCAGCCCGGCAGAAGATGCAAAGTCATAAGCCTCCGCGGTTCTTTCCCTGATCTCGATGCTGGTCTGGGGATCGATGCGCACATTGGAAGAGGGGCCAACCACGGAATGGTTGTAACCCAGGGATGCAGACACATCGGGCAGAAAATTGGAAAATGAAATGAGGACGTCCTTTTCCGCCATTTTATAGTAGAATTCGCCCTGCACGACCTGGGGATTCTGTTTCAATGCGGTCGACACACATTCGTCCATGGTGAGGGTCGCTGCCTGCGGCCATGCAATTCCAGCGCAAACAATGGACAGAAGCAATCCGGACCGGATTTTCATGGTTTTCCCTTTCTCACTTGGCGGTTTGACAGGCTTGCAGTCAGCCCGTGAACCGGCTGAAGATGCCTCCGAGGGCCACGCTTAAAATGATCCAGATGATCCAGAGCCCGATGACCAGGGAAGCGGATTTCTTGTTGTCGAATTTATTGATGACTGAAAGACCGATGACCCAGAGAGCCAGCTGCCAGATGGTGAACAGGTCCAGCTTGGAAAGCAGACGATAGAGGATACTCGGCGTCTCCCCCAGCTCGGGAGTCGGAAGAAGGGTGGCGAGGCTTGTTGTGACGCCCCTCGTGGTTCCCTTCATGTAGATCAGAATGCTTTTGAGTATACCGCCCAGAATGCCGATCAGACTGGTCCAGGCGACCAGGGAGAACATTTTCTTGAAGGTCGCATTTCCGCCCAGTATCGAATTCGAACCGAGCAGAAGCAATCCTCCGACCACTAACCATACCACGAGCGTGCCGATGGGGATGAAGGGGAGGCTGATGTATTTCATGGGGCCCTGCATGCCCTGTTCGATCCTCTCCATCTGTTCGGCGGGAAGATCCTGCGCTTCATATCTGGCCAGTTGATCCTTCATCCCGATATCCATGAGCAGAAACTGAAGGGCGACGGCGACAATGCACGTCACCAGAAACGGGACCAGCCAGGTCGGCTTCCTGTCAATGCTCTGGAAGACCTGTTTCGGCGAGGTAAAAATGCCTGTGAGCCTGCCCAGCGCGCTCATTTCCCCGGTTTTCGGATTGGTCTGTGCCATTTTTCTCTCTCCTCTCTCTTATGCGTTGGACTCATTTTCAGTAGACGAAAAAGTGAAGGCAAAGTTTCAAATAAATAGCCGGCCGGCCTTTCACCGCCTGATCATGCGCAGCAGGTATTCCAGCGCTGCGTCGTGTTCGTTGGGAATTTCCCCCTCCAAAATGGCCTCCTCTATTTTTTTCTTCAGCCGTCCGACTTCGGGGCCCGGGCCTATGCCGCAGACGGACATGATCTCATCGCCGCGAACAGGGGATTGAAAGACCCGCATGCGGTCCTTTTCCTCGACCTCCTGCATCCTCCTGAAGACGAAGTCGAAATTGTCCAGGTGTTTTTTCACCCGCCTCGGATTGCCGGAGGTAATGTCCGCCCGGCAAAGCGTCATGAGATCCTGAACATGATCTCCGGCTTCCACCAGAAGCCTCCGGATGGCTGAATCCGTCACCTCATCGCCGATGAGCTGAAGTGGCCGCATGTGAAGCTGGGTGAGTTTTTTGCCGTAGCGCAGAAATTCCCCGGGCAGTTTCATGCGGGGGATGATTTTCTTCAGCATCCGGACGCCGATCAGCTCATGACCGTGGAAAGTCCATCCGGTGCCCTCGACGAAACGTTTGACCCTGGGTTTGCCGATGTCATGGACCAGGGCTGCAAAACGCAAAAGGAGATTGTCGCTGAGCGCTGCTGCGTTGTCCAGGACCTTCATGGTGTGCTCGAATACATCCTTGTGATGGTATGTGTCCCTCTGTTCGACGCCGATCAGGTCCGTCAGTTCCGGAAATACGATTTCAAGGATCCGGGTGTCCCGCAGAATGAACAGGCCGGCGGAGGGTTTCGGATGGGAAAGCATTTTCAGGAATTCGTCTGTGATCCTTTCCTGGGACACGATTTTCAGGCGTTCCCGTTCGCGCTGCATGGACTCCAGCGTCTCAGGTGCGATGCGGAATTGAAGCTGGCTGGAGAAGCGGGCGGCCCTCAGAATCCGCAGGGGGTCCTCTGAGAAAGTCCGGTCCGGTTCAAGGGGTGTCCGGATGAGTTTCCTGCGGATGTCCTTTCGGCCGTCGAAAGGGTCGATCACCTCGCCGAAACAGCCGGATCCGAGCGCCAGGGCTATGCAATTCACCGTGAAATCGCGCCGCGCAAGATCCTCCTTCAATCCGCTGGTGCGCACGTCCGGTTTGCGGGATCCGGGATGGTACGACTCGCTCCTGGCTGTGACGAACTCGAGTTTGCAGTCCTTCCAGATGAAGGAGGCGGTACCGAATTTCGGATAAACGATCCATCCATGGCCCTGCATTTTCTTCATGGCTTTCAGGGCCAGGGCCGGACCGTCCCCCACGACCGTGAAATCCATGTCATGGACGGGCCGGCCGAGCAGGCGGTCCCGAACGTATCCTCCAACCGCGAACGCCTCCATGTGCGCTTCGTCGGCGATGCGGCCGATCCCGCGGAGCAGCTCTTCTCTTTCATCCGTTTCGGAGAGTGAAGTCATGGCGCGAGATATCCTGTCCATTTGCGCGCAATCCGCAATCCAGCCGTTTTCGAAAAATGCTTTTTCATTTGATGAAAAGACGGAATTCCAGAAGGTTCGAATAGACCTCCGGAGCCCTGTCGAACAGGCGGATTCTGGCCTGCGCATTCATGTTCATGACCAGGCCGGATCTGGCGGTTTTGGATGAGCGCCAGACGAATTTCCCCCGGTCATCCAAAAGGTAAAGCCAGGGGACAAATATTTTCAACGAATCTTCCGGATCAAAATTAAAGATCCTTCTCCGGATATCCTCGGGGCAGGGCAGGATCAGGGTCCTGCGCACCGCCGGATCAGATGCCCATTCTATTTCGAGTTCCCCGAGCGTGTCCCGGGGGATATCCGACAGCGTTTCATCGAAACGGTTTTGAAGCGACAGATTGAAAAACAGATGCCGCTTGCCCTGCTTGACCGTGTTCGTATCCACATCCACCTGCTGAATATCGGGGACGGGAAGATCCAGAAAGAGCCCGTACACGGTACGGGGCGGACTGTATTCGGGAAGGGATTCACGGCAGCCCATTCCCGCAGACAGCAGCAGGGCAGCCCAGCAAATGCCCGTTTTTATGACAGCGTCTGAACGCCGCCACCTCCTGTCGGAAATCAAATCCTTCTGTATCCCCGCGCTGCATGCGGCAGGGGATTTTCGATCTGCAGGGGAAAAGATATTTATTCCCGCACAATGACCCCGGGGCAGGCCCGGGGGGGTGCGATCGCTGAAAGGTTCAAAGCCGGATTTGCACATGGAATCCCTCATCCCATCGGTATCCGCAGGACCGGGCGCATTAAAAAGTCATTTCCAGAACGGTTCTCGTTCTTCTTCCGACATCATAAGCACCCGGATCAAAAAGCTCGCCGCCGATCCGCCCCGACGAATCCATCCAGAGAACGTTTTGGGTGTTCAGGGCATTCCTGCAGTCAAGGGCCAGCGTGGCATTCTTTAAAATCCCTCTGAATGCGAAGGTCCTGGCCAGCCGCAGATGAACCAGGGACCAGGTTTTCATCCTCCGGTTGTTCGGCAGAAACGGCGCATCTTGATCATCCGGGACGATCCCGTCCGCGGAAGGGTAATAGGTGAAAGGCCTCGCAGAATGCGCCTGCCAGATCAGGATGCCGTCCAGGCCGAGCGGCAGTTTGCATTCGAGGTTCGCCTTCAGCGTGATCCGCTGATCCCAGCTCAGGTAATGGAGGCCGGCATTTACGGGGAATCCCCATTCGAAATAGTCGATCGCTTTTTCCGGCGTGGAGCTGACGCCCCTCGCCGTCATCCAGGTCAGGGAAAGGGATCCGGTGACCGGAGAGGAGCCGTTTCTGCTGACCTGCAGTTCCAGACCGCTCGCCTCAGCCATCCCCTGATTCACGTATTCGGCGAATCCGTAATCCCCGGAGATCCTGCTGTTGCCCGGGATGAAGGTTTTCGTGTCCAGTTGGTTCCGGGTCTGTTTTGAAAAATAGGTGGCGGTGACGACGCTGTTTTTCATGAAATTGTTCTTATAGCTGATTTCCCACATGAGGCCCCTTTCCGGTTCGAGGTCCGGATTTCCCTTTAAAACGCTCATGCCGTTCCTCAACGTGACCGGATTGATTCCCGCATACAGATAATGAAAGGCGGGAAACTGGGAATAGGTCCCGATGTTGGCAAAGAAAAAGCTGCTCTCCGAGAGGGGGGCGGAAAAACCGAGCCTGAGGTTCAAGGCCCCTTTGAAAGAGGATTTGACCCAGGACCGGATTTCACCGGTCATCCCGTTTGGGGAGGTGGATACGTATTCCACCAGGGGTCTTGAGGCACGCGGATCGAGAAAATCATATCTCAGCCCGAGGCTGATGACAGCCGCCTCGCCGGGCAATTCGATCTTGTCCTGGAGATAGGCGTTGCCCGACCTGGGCAGGTATCGGTATTGGGTGCTGTAGTTCAAAAGCGGCTTGCCGAAAATCGGTTTGCCAAAATAGGTCATCTGCGGCTCGTACCGGATGATGGAGCCGTCAATCCGGTAGGCATGCGCCTGAAAGCCTATCTTCATGGAATGGCAGGGATGGATGCGGCTGGTCAGGTCGCCTTGCAGGGTCCAGACATCCTGCCGGATGTCCGTTTGCCAGATGCGTTTCCCCTTCACCACATATTGGAGAAAGAAGTCATATTCATAGGGCGTCATTTCCGCCGCATGGATTTCCTCTTCGCCGATGCGGTTTCTGAGCTGCTGACGGTCCAGGATCAGGGTGAAGAAGGTTTTATAGGACAGGATCTGAGCCCAGGTGAATGCGGCCCGGGTTCCGCCGGTCCTCCTCCGTGGAAGCCCGTTGAGATTGAAGCGCCAACTGAATTCATAGTCCCGCCATTGATTCTGTTCACCCTGCCACAAAAGGGTTATTCTCGCGGCAGGACCGGCCTGCGCGTCCAGGCGGATCATGCCTGAGGACTGCCGGGCGACCGGCATCTGAAAGGCATGGCGGAAATCCTGCCACCACCGGGTTCCGCCGGCGAAGGATTCCACTGCCGCAAGGTAGAAAATTTTATCCTGGACCAGCGGTCCCTGGGCCAGGCCGGCCAATCGTGTTTCACGGCTCTTCTGCGTGATGCGCGGCAGGTCGTCGCTTTCCGCGCGCAGGCGGAAGGAAGCGTTGTTTTTTCCGGAATGGGTCATGACATTGACGACTCCTGAAAGGACATTGCCGTATTCCGAGTCGAATCCGCCGGTTTGTATTTCCATTTGCTGCACGGCCAGCCTGGGGATGGAAAGCCCCATCCCGCCCATCACGCCATCGCGCACGGGAATGCCGTCCACCAGATAAAGCACTTCATCGGCCCTGCCGCCGCGAATATGCCCGTCCCTCGTGATGCCTGTTTGAAGTCCCAGGATCTCCCGGATGTTGTCCACAGGAAGATGGTTGACGTTTTCTCCGGGCACCCTGGCCACCGTACCGGTCACATCCTTCTGGATGGCGGGAAGTTCAGCACGGACGACCAGGGGCGCCGTTTCAAGCGGGGTCTGCTCCAGGTGTATATCCGGCAGGCGGGTTTTCAGATCCGGGCGTATTTCCACTTCTTCGATCAGCAGTTCCCTGTATCCGATCATCTGGAACCGGACGCGAACCTTACCGGCCGGAACAAATGACAGGCTGAAAAAGCCGTTTCTGCCCGAAGCGGTGCCCAGAGGCGTGTCCAGAATCATGACACTGACCCCTTCCAGGGGATCTCCGGACCTGGAGTCGCAGATCACTCCTTCCAGCTTGCCGGTTGTTCCGGCGGACAATGGAGTGAGAGCATGGAATACAAGGATGATGCAGACGGGCAAAAAGAATTTTCGGCGCATAAGGTCTATCTTGTATTAGAATTCGGTAGCCGCTTTCCGGATTGCTGAAGTGCTGCGAAAAACCCGGATGTTCTATAAAATTACGATCTTCATACCGAATAATCAAGATATTTCAGGCGAAATGGAACTTGTGGCGATAGGTGTGAGGCTTGGTCCTGCAGGTCAATGGAAGCTCCCCGGCCGGACATAGCGGGGAATCTTCGATCTGCAGGGAGAAAGACATTTCTATTCGCTCGCTTACCCCGGGGCAAGTTCAGGGGAATGTGCTCGCCGGCAGGTACAAAGCGGGCAGCGAAGAACCATGAAAAAAAGAACCGGCGCCGTTCAGGATGAAAACGGCGCCGGCAGGAGAAGGTATCCTGAAGACTGTTTCAGAAAATAATAAAGCGACGGTCCGGGAGGATCATTTTAAATTCCCCGAGTCAGCCCTGTGCTTCCTTCATGCTGATGTCGATATGGAGGTTCTTGTTTTTCCGGATCTGAACTTCCTGGACGAATGCCTCGAATCCCTTTTTGGTGACCTTCACCTTGCAGACGCCGGAGGGAATGCCTTTCAGGCAGAAGATGCCTCTTTCATTGGTCATCGCCGCATTCAGGCATCCTTCCACGCAAACATAGGCATTCTGGATGGGTTTGCCCGTTGTCTCGCATAGGATGACGCCTTCGATCTTCCCGTAATCCTTGACCTTGATTTGCTCTTTCGTCGGCTCCGGCGTTGCATCCGGGATTGCCGCCGATACCTGCGCCATGGCGCATGCTGCCGTGATCAGCATCACGATGGAGATTCTTACGAGTTTCATGGTATCCTCCCTGTTTGATGGATTCCTTTTTTTCGACTACAGGTTTTGTACGCCTGCATGCGGTTCAGGTTTTACAGAATCTTCAAGAGGCGCGTGGCGTCTTTGAGCGGTCTTTTCCGGCTTCAAACGGTGATAATCCGGGGGAGGACATGCGGGTGATGGCCGGGATGGGAGCCGCCGGACGCCAGGTGGCCGGGGAATCCTCGATCCGTCGGAATGCCTGCCTGCACCTTAAAAAACTTGAGGGGTAGAATGGTTTTTGCTTGGATTATATTCTGAATAATAGTAATTTTACATAAATGTCCTCGGGATCGGCTCATCAACCCTGCCGGTACGTATTTTGGGGGACAGCGGAACGGAACGCCTTATCCTTGTGAAAGAGCGGCTTCGATGCTCAAACGGTATATTCTGAAGAACAGCCACATCGTTGAATGCGAGGGCGGCGGCAATATCCTGGTGTTCATTTCTCCGAACGAGGATGAAAAACGGCTGTTGGTGGATACCTACAAGATTGACGAGCATACCCTTCAATCCGCCGTTGATCCGGATGAGATCTCCAGGCTCGAGTTCGAACCGGATCACATCGCATTGATTTTCAAGCGGCCTCAGAATTACTCTCATCAAAGACAGCTGTTATTTAAATCCAGCACGGCCGGCATTTTTTTTCAAAAGAGACGATTGATACTCGTTCTTCCGGAGGACGTGTTCCTGTTCGAGGGGAAGGTTTTTTTGAAAATTGACTCCCTGCATGAACTGCTTCTCAAGATCATCTATATCAGTATTTCCCATTTTTTCGGACATCTGCGGGTCATGAACATGATATCCGAGGAGCTCGAACATAAAATCCATCAATCCATGGAGAACAAAAACCTGATTCACCTGTTCACCCTTGAAAAGAGCCTGGTCTATTATCTGAACGCCATCCATTCAAACGGCGTCTTGCTTGAAAAGCTCAAGAACAATGCAGGGAAAATCGGTTTTTCAGGCAGGCAGGTTGAGTTGCTCGAGGATATTCTGATTGAAAACAACCAGTGCTATCGACAGGCTGAGATCTACTCCAATATTTTGGCGAGCCTCATGGATGCCAGGGCTTCCATCGTCAACAACAACCTGAACATGCTCATGAAAACCCTGAACCTCATCACCATCGCCATCATGGTCCCCACATTCGTGGTATCCGCCTTTTCCATGAACGTCAAGATTCCGCTGCAGCAGCTCAAATATGCATTCTGGATCATACTCGGGCTCGCTGCCCTGTCGGTCGTCGGATTTACGTGGATCTGGAAGCGGGCCAACAGACGGTAGTCCTTCCGGAATGTGTTTTTGCGCATGAAACGGCCCGGCATGACCCCTTTTCCTGAAAATCGTGCCGGACGGCCTGCATGTCATTGAGGAAAGCCTGCTTCAAGAAGAGACGTGGCTGTTGCGGATCTAATTCTCGCCGATGATTCGGTAATTGAATTCGTAAGCCAGGCTGTGGCTCCAGGTTTCATCGAACATGCTGATGAACCGTGTCCCATCCACAGGGCCGGTTGGTTTTCCATAGGTGAAGAACCAGTTGATGACCGGGCTGCCGGTATAGGCCAGCGCGATCCAGTAGCGGCCCGGCTGAAGCCTTGCGGACCCGCCCGCGAAGGAAAAATCGATCCAGGAGTAACCGGGTTTGAATTTCATGGCGTCCACGGATAGCATGTCGCTGGATGCGATTACGCCACCCGGTTTTCCTCCGGCGTCGTTCATCAACTCGACCCAGATCTGACCGTTTCCTCCGAACTTGTGCAGGGCCAGACCGACCTGGTTGATTTTCAACGGGTCATCCAGGATGAATGTCTGGGCGTATTGACATCCCTGAGTCGTCACGTATTCAGCCGTTTCCACCAGAAAATTCTTCCTCAGCACCGCTTCATCCGAATCCGGATCATCCACCAATTCGCGTGTGTCCAGAAAATCAACGCCTTCGGGAAAATCGAGATTGCCGAGCGTGTCCGGTGCGCCGGCTGCAGCAGCAACACCGGAAGGCAGAACCACAAGGGGCGCCGCTTCCGAGGCTTCATAAACGACCTCGGCGAAGTCGGAGGATACCACCGGCGAGAGCATCAGTTTCCGCGGACCGTAGTCCTGCTTTTCCGCGGTCAAACGGATCTGATCCTGCAGGAAGTCCGAGGCGATGGTTTCGCGGAATTCGGGCTGTCCCTTGAATCCGGGCATGCGTTTCCAGCGGATGCCGCCGTCGTTTACGGTTTCCTCGTTGTCCAGTCCCACTTCGATACGGATGTAGCGGTTGCTGACGAAGAGCTGGGTCTGCTGGGGATCGAAGGGCACCCATCCCAGGTCCGGGAAAAATACTTCGATCCAGGAATGTCTTCCCTGGGCCATCCTCAGCGTCAGGGTTCCGCCGTTGATTGCTACATCGTAGGGCTGCTTCAGGGTGACGCCGTTCACGATGCGCACCGGAATCCCGACCGCGCGCATCATGGCTGCGGAAAGATGGCTGAAATTCTGGCAGTTCCCTTTGCCGGTGCGGATAGAGAAAAAGGCGTCGTACTGGCTCGGCCGCTGCACATATTGGATGAGATCGATCAACCAGATCAGAATTTTCTGCACCGCATCGAATTCCGTGTCCGAGGATGCAGTCAGTTGCCTTGCCTTTTTGATGATTTGGGGATCCGAGGAGGGGACCAGGCGCGTGGGCCTCAGATAGGCCTGTGCCTCGGCCGGGATCCCTGCGAGCGGGAACACGGCGCGGGTTTCGAGCGGGTCGAGGAGGGTGCGGTTCTGCGACTGGATGGATATCCGGACCCGGATGGGTTGGGCCGGGTTGATCCAGTCCACGGAGAGGATTTCATTGCCCCGCGCGTCGAAATTCCGCCTTTGCTTCGTCGGGGGTACGGAAAACCGGATGTCGAAGTTCTGGACATCCTGGATGTAACTGGGGGATTCAAAGTCCTTCGGGATAACGAAGCTGGCGGACATTTGAATGCAGCCCCTGAACGGAACGATGTCCTGCTCCATGGTGTAATCGATCCGGGATCCCTGGCCTCCCTGGATCAGGTAATTTTCAGCCCGGCAGACAATAGCGGCGACCAGGCCGGCGGCTGCGATTGCTTTTTTCATCTGCATCCTCGTGGCGTGTGGACCGGATGAGGTTTAATATGAGAATCCTGCTTTGCCTTTCAAACAGGGCTTTTCTCAGGATCCGGTTTCTGCACGCCCTGTTCGAAAATCCTGGGGAGCATCTTCAGCAGTTCCATAATCGGCTTGGTTTTGCTGAGAAACAAATCCGCGCCGCATTGTTTGGCGAGTTCCACCTCTTTATCCAGATCCCGGGCGGTGAGCATAATGACCGGGATGTGGGCCGTTTTCTTGTCGAATTTGATCATCCGGCAGAGCTTGTGGCCGTCCAGGCCCGGGAGCATCAGATCCGTGATGATCAGGTCCGGCATGACGCGGCGTACCGCGCTCAAGGCCTGCAATCCGTCTTTTTCCACAATGAGTTCGTATCCCTTTGCCTTAAGCGTGGCTTCAAGGAGATGGATGTATGTCGGATCATCTTCGATGGCGAGGATTCTTTTTTTCCGGATATCTATCATGGTTTTGTTCCACGGGTGCGGGAAACAACCACCTTTCTGAAGGATGCTGAATGCCTCCGATAAGTTGTTTTTTGCAGTGCTGTCATTTAATATACTTGATACCCGGTTAAAAGTCAAGCGAGGTGTACCGGCACGCACGGAATTCCTGTTATTTGATTAAAAGCATTTTCCGCGTTTCAAAGCCTGATTCGGACTTCAGACGGATGAAATAAAGTCCGGCCGGCCACCGGGAGCCGTCGATGGACACCGCATGCAGGCCCGGCCGTTGAAATCCCTGCAAGGGGGTCAGAATCCTGCGGCCCAGCGCGTCGAATACAAATAATTCGGCCTGTTGTCCGGTTGGAAGTCGGTACCGCACGATGGTGGCGGCATTGAACGGATTGGGCCTGGCCTGTTCGAGAAGAGGGAAAGGCGGAGTTTCAGGTGACCGGATCCCGTTCGTTCTCATCATATCCCAGATATTCAGCTTTCCGTAGCCCCAATCATTGTCCGGAAGATCCGGTCCGGTGAACCGATCATGGGAGGCCGAGGCACGCAGGTCGGTCATGACACGATCGAATCCTGCGTCCGGATTCTGCTGGAGGAAAAGGGCCAGGCATCCGGCTGCAACGGGGGATGCCACGCTCGTTCCGCTCATCACCATGTGCCTGCCGCCTTTCACCACGTATGAGGGATCGAATTCGACGCCTTCCCGTGAATCCCCGGAGAGGCTTGAGATGACCCAGACGCCGGGCGCGGTGATGTCCGGTTTGATGCGGCCGTCTGCAGAAGGGCCGCGGCTGCTTGTCTTCGCGATTTCGCCTGCCGCCGCATCGGGATAAATCCATGTGCCGCCGCTTTGCGATTCGTATTCCGTGCGGTTGACAGAAGAGCCGACCGCTATGACCTTTCTGCCTGTGGCGGGCATTCCCACAGTCGCCCGGCTGTCCGGGTAGAGATACCTCGGATTGTCTACCTGGAAGGGATAGGCCGCCCCGATATCCGCGATCCAGACGTGGATTCGCGGATTCACATTCCAGGCCATGAGCCTCCAGAGTTCCAAATCCGAAATGCTGCCGGGGTTCTGCCAGGACAGATCGTCCGTGATCCTGATGCGGATTGCGGACACGGAATCAGAAACCGTTTCAATATCGAATTCAATTCCGCCCCGCCGCTTGCCGCCCGCCCGGAAGGGGACTGCTTTTCCGCCTCCCTCATCCTCGAGGTTCTGATAGCTGAACCAGGATGTCCTTCCCCAGTAGGACCAGGGCCCGCCCGTTGAATCCACGGGATTGTAATCGCTGGCATCCGCGCCCACCGCCACCTTGAATGAGGCGAGGAATTCATTGGGGATACGGATGTACAATTGGATGATGCCGTCCTCCCATCCGTGAAAATAAGTCCAGAATGAATCCGTGGAAGCCGGGTAGGATACATGGATGAGATCCCCGGCCTCGTTTCCGGCTGCAGCGCAGAAGAGACGTCCTGTTTTTTCTGAAACCAGCGCTTCCAGCCCCTGGGATTCCAGATCAGAACCGTCATGAGGCCCGGCATGTCCTCCGACGCTGGCGTTGATCACGCAGGGTCTGCCCAGGAGCTCCGCCCTCTTGAAAATATAATTGGCTCCGTCCAGAATCCCTATGGATGAACCGAAATCCAGTGCGACGACGATCAGATCGGCCTTCGGCGCCATTCCCGAATAGAACCCGGTCGAGGATCCGTTTCCGGCGGCGGTTCCTGAAATATGGGTCCCGTGTCCGTCCGTATCGCGGTGCGCGCAGGTCCCCCCGTCGATTTCCGCTTTTGTCCATTCGCGGCCGTAACTGAAGGAGAAGCCGGGTCCGGAAGGGGAGCGGCCCTCCGGAACGGCAAGCTGGTCCCAAATGTACAGGATGCGCGATGTGCCGTCCGCATTCCTGAAATCCAGGTGGTGGATATCGATCCCCGTATCAATGATCCCGACAATGACGTTTTTGCCTGTGTATCCTGAGGCCAGCGGCCAGTCCCCCCGGCGCACGGCATCCGCACCCGTATGAGCGGCTGCGAAATCGTTGAGGATACCGGGGGTATGGCCGGCCGAGATCTTCTCAACGCCGGGTTCATCCGCAAGGCCGGGTATTTCTGAAAGGGACAACTCGCCTGTGACGATGCGTCCGATTTTCGAATAGGCAAGGCCTCCATGAGCCAGGAGCGCAGGTTCCGCGCCGTCTCCGCAGAGCAGAATACGGACGGATTGCAGACCGCTTTCCTTATTTTGTATTGCGGTTGCAGGGCCGGATGACGCGGATCTCAGGAGCATGCGAAGGCCGGCGTCGATCTTATCCGGATGCCGGGGAAAGGATGCGGTTCCGGAGGCTCCCAAGCCGGAAAAAACGAGAAACAGAGCGGTGATGACCGTTGTTTTCATGGAGGATCATTCTCCTTCCCCTTTAGGCGACGGACAGGCCTGGAGGATTCCAGCCGAATAACGAAATCCAGCCTGGCTGTTTTTCTGATTCCGTCCGCTTTTCCCGTGGCCGTGAAGATGTCGCCGATCACCGAATGGAGGGTTATCCCCGCAGACTGAAGCTGCGATTTCATGGCCGAATCCACGGGTGAAACGCATTGGGCAGAAAAGGCGATTCCGGTTTCGTTCCGTTTCACCCTGTCCCGGAGTTGCGCATCCATTTTATGGCTTTCAGGGCCCAGCGAACGGCCGGTACAGTAGGGAAGGGAGACGCCGGCGAGCAGGCCCAGGAGGCAGACACCTCTTTTCAAGCGTTCAAGGAGCATGAAGCCCTCTTTCGGAATGAATCTGACCGTGAGTTCATTTTCCATGGCTTGACGCGGGGTGAACGGGCGTAAACAGACTCCCGGGCAGCAGGGACCTTCATCGGCGGATTTCAGACCCCGATGAAGCAAAGGGTTTCCTGCGCCGGCGGGTTCACAAATCCGGTATCCCGTGCGGAAAACGGAATTCAAAGATCAATCTGAATGCCTTTTCGCCGCAGATACAAGATTCCCCGGCCGCCCGCTGCCGGAGGGCCTCATCAGGGTCTTTCGAGAAGCGATCGGCGACGATCAGCCTTTTTCAGCAAAAACGCAAAAACCAGGCCTGCGAGGCCCAGGGATGCAAACATGATCTGGCTGGCCGTGTAGGAATGCGTCCTGTCCCTCAGCCAGCCGTTCGCCATCGGGAAAAGGGCAAGACCCATGTTCTGTATCATGGTCATCAATCCGAATGCGGTTCCCACCGTTTCCTTGCGGGCGATCAGGGGGATGGACGGCCACATGGCGGCCGGGATGAGGACGAAAGATATTCCCAGAATGATCATGGGGAATACAGGATGGATGCGTGTGAAACCCAGCAGGAGATGACTCGGGATCAGAAGCAGGGAGCCAAAAATCATGAGTGAAGCGCGTTTCCCGATTTTATCCACCCAGTGGCCGGCCAGCGGGGCGCAGATCATGGAAGCGAAGATGATGATGGATGAAATACCACCTGCCGTGCTGGTCATGTGCAGAAAATTACCGAACACCTGCCTGAAGAATCCGCCGGAGGTTTCCGCGATACGCGGGATCCCCCATTTATCCACGAAAAAATCCGTCGAAAGCGCGGTGAATGGGAAAATCGCGGAATAGAATAGCAGGCAAAGCAGGGTGACATACCAGAAGGACGGGCTGAAGTTTTTGATGTCGCGGAAAGCGATTCTATCCCCCGAATGGCCGTCCGCCAGCCCCAGCATTTTCGCTCCCCGGCGGTCCATGACCAAATAGGCGATATTGGCGGCAAGGGATACGGCGCAGAAAAGAAGGGCGGTGATGAGGGAATACCGGTATCCGCCGAAACGGTGGGCGATCAGCTCTCCGGTATTGAAACTGAACAGCGTGCCGATCCGGCTGACCGTGAGCGTGACGCCGAATGCGAATGCGAGTTCCTTGCCCTTGAACCATCTCGATACGATGGCCATCTGGGCCACAATGAGGGGTTCGGATCCGGCGCCGAATATGAATCGACCCAGGAAAAGCAGCGGGATGCTGCGGCCGAATGCGACCACACCTGCTCCGATGAAGACCAGGATCGAGAAAATCATGCTGCTGATCCGCGTGCCGAGGCGGTCGATCAGAATCCCGCCGACGAGAACGGAGAAAATGGCTGCAATGCTGTACATGGTGTACAGGGTGCCCACGGTCCCGCGGCCGGCCCCGAGCTGTTCGACCAGACTGGGAGCCACGGCGCCGATGATGTCATAGGCAAAATAGCTCCCGAAAGTCAGCAGGGAAGCGAACAGCAGAATGATGAACCGGTAGGGCCTGGAGGAGGGGTGGAAAAAACCGGAAGATGTCGGGGGGGTATACATGGGGTGTTCCTTTCTACGACATGCCGTCCTGCAACGCATGCACATCCAGGTTTCCGGCCTGCAGGGTGCGTATGGCCTGCACGGCCGCCCAGGAAGCGGAGAGGGTCGTCAGGCAGGGCACGCTGTACGCAAGGGCTACACGCCCGATGTTGTATTCATCATGCCGTGCGGTTTTCCCCAACGGCGTGTTGATGATCAGATGAATCTCCCGGTTGATGATCAGATCCAGGGAATTGGGACGCCCCTGTTCCACTTTATACAGCATTCTGGAAGGAATGCCGGCCTTGCGCAGAGCCCGGAAAGTCCCTTCCGTTGCGTAGATGCCGAATCCCAAATCGAACAGCTGGCGGCCGATGGCCACGGCCGTGTTTTTGTCGTTGTCATTCACGCTGATGAACACGTTGCCCTTGACGGGCAGGGCGTTGCCGGATGCGATTTGGGCTTTTGCGAAAGCGGCGCCGAAGGAAGCGCCCAATCCCATGACTTCGCCTGTGGACCGCATTTCCGGTCCGAGATAGGTCCGCACGCCGGGGAATTTGATAAAGGGAAAGACGGGAGTCTTGACCGCAATTTTTCCGTTCATTTTGATGTTTTCCCGGATATCCAGCTCCTGGAATGTCCGGCCGGCCAGTACCTTGGCCGCAACCTTGGCCCATGGGATCCCAGTGGCCTTGCTCACAAACGGGATGGTGCGGGAAGCCCTGGGATTCACTTCGAGCACGTATATCATGCCGTCCCGGAGCGCGAACTGGACGTTGAGGAGGCCGCGCACGTCGAGCAGATCCGCCATACGGCGCGTCTGCTCCACCATCATATTCCGGTTTTCATCGCTGATCATGTAGGGGGGGAGCACGCAGGAACTGTCCCCGGAATGTATGCCCGCCTCTTCGATATGCTGCATGAAACCGCAGATGAGGGTTTGCCTGCCGTCGCGGATGGCGTCCACATCGAATTCAAAGGCATCCTCGAGGAACCTGTCCACGAGCACGGGATGCTCCGGCGACACCTCGGCAGCCGCGCGGATATATTTTTCCAGCGAAGCCTCATCGTACACGATTTCCATGGCGCGGCCGCCGAGAACATAGGAAGGCCTGACAAGAACCGGATAACCGATGTCCTGGGCGACCTTGCGGGCCTCCTCGTACGTATAGGCCGTTCCCCATTCCGGCATGTGTATCCCGACATTTTTAACCAGTTTGCCGAAACGCTCCCGGTCTTCCGCAATGTCGATCGATTCCGGGGATGTCCCCCAGATCGGCACGCCGGCCTTTTCAAGTTTTTTGGCCAGTTTCAACGGCGTCTGGCCTCCGAATTGAACGATGACCCCGTCTGGTTTTTCGAAGTCCAGAATCTCCAGAACATCCTCCAGGGCCAGCGGTTCAAAATAGAGTTTGTCCGAGACGTCGTAATCCGTGGAGACGGTTTCCGGATTGTTGTTCAGCATCAGGGTTTCGAACCCCAATTCCCGGAGCGCCATGGCCGCATGCACACAGCAGTAATCGAATTCAATGCCCTGGCCGATGCGGTTCGGACCGCTTCCCAGTATCGCCACCTTGGGGCCGGCGTTCCGGCGGGCTTCGTTCTCCTCGTCGTAGGTGCCGTAAAGGGTGGAGGTTTCGGATTCGAATTCGGCTGCACAAGTATCCACAATCTTATACGAGGGGCGAACGCCCGTCTTGCGGCGGATTTGCCTCACCTTTTCCTCGTCCGAACCGGCGAGCCAGGCGATTCTCCTGTCCGAAAAGCCCATCTGTTTGAACCGGCGCAGGGTTTTTCCGGAGGGGATGCCTTTCTGCAGTTTTTTCTCGGCTGAGATGATTTCCGATATCTGCGAGATGAACCATGGATCGATTCCGGTGAGACGCCAAACCTCTTCAACGGTGAAACCGCAGCGCAAGGCCTCGCCCAACTCATATATTCTTCCGGGGGACGGTTTCTTCAGGCGCTCCCGGATTTCATCAACCGTCATGGGAGCGACTGTATCGAATTGTGTAGCGGGCGCATTATCTGCGGCCCGCTGCGGGGAATGCGGGGGAATCATGATGTCGTTTTCCTTGCAGAACGAAGATTCCCCGCTGCTTGCGGTTGGGCGCTCCAATCCGGACGATTCGATTTCCAGGGAGCGAAGCGCCTTCTGCAGGGCCTCCTTGAAGGTCCGGCCGAGGGCCATTGTTTCGCCTACGGATTTCATTTGGGTGCCGAGCAGGGGATCCGCCTGGGGGAATTTCTCGAAATTCCATCTGGGGATTTTGACGGCCACGTAATCGATGGTGGGTTCGAAGGAGGCGGGTGTTTTTCCGGTGATGTCATTGGGAATTTCATCCAGCGTCAGGCCCACTGCGAGCTGGGCTGCAATTTTCGCTATGGGAAAACCCGTGGCCTTGGAGGCCAGGGCCGAACTCCGGGACACACGGGGATTCATCTCGATCACGACCATGCGACCGTCAGACGGATTCACGGCGAACTGGATATTGGATCCGCCTGTTTCGACGCCGATCTCCCGTATGATCGCCTTGGCTGCATCGCGCATGCGCTGGTATTCCCGGTCGGTCAGGGTCTGAACCGGGGCCACCGTAATGGAATCGCCGGTATGGATGCCCATGGGATCCACGTTCTCGATGGAGCAGATGATGACCACGTTGTCCTTGAGGTCGCGCATGACCTCGAGCTCGTATTCCT
>JAFGEX010000282.1 GCA_016931355.1 bacterium | reverse complement strand
TTTACAGGAAAACAGGCGTTCGCATCGGGTCTGGTCGATACGCTCGGTTATTTCGACGATGCCGTAGCCCTGGCCGGCCGCATGGCGGGCATTCAAGGGGAGCCGGAAATCGTGCGCGAGCGTCCGAGGCGCATTTCCTGGCTTGACCTGGTTTTCGGAGAAACCAGGACACTGCTCCGGAACAGGGGCGGATACACGCTGAAATACAGCTGGCAGGCTTCTTTTTAACTGCCGCTGATCCGGCTTTCATGGAGTAAACAGGGAAAGGAGGGATGTCTATTGCCTTGCGGCAAAAAACGGAAACGGCATAAAATCGCCACACACAAACGTAAAAAACGGCTGCGCAAGAATCGTCATAAGAAGAAATTGAGATAAGCGTGCGGTCTTTTCGGTTTGAAGAAGCGCCCGGTGAGCCCTCCAGTCGGAGGGTTTATCATGTTTCGGAGATCACTCGGGCCATCAAGTCCCGGCTGGAAGAGGCATTCCCGACCGTATGGGTAGAGGGCGAAATTTCCAATTTCAAGGCCCACGATTCAGGGCATTTCTATTTTTCACTGAAGGACCCGGAAGCCCAGATATCTTGCGTGATGTGGCGGGGCAGAAACCAGAGTCTGCCCTTCAGGCCCGGGGACGGCATGAATGTGCTGGTTTTCGGCGATCTGACCGTGTATGAACGGCAGGGCCGGTACCAGCTCGACATCATCCGCATGCAGCCTGCCGGTTTGGGCGAGCTGCAGCAGGCTTTCGAAAGGCTCAAGCGGAAGCTGGAGGCCGAGGGCCTGTTTGATCCCGGGCACAAACAACCCATCCCAACCATGCCCATGCGCATCGGCGTGGTCACCTCGCCCACAGGCGCTGCCATACGCGACATCACGAGCATCATCAACAGGCGATTTCCTGCTGCGCGCCTGATTCTGGCCCCGGTCCGGGTTCAGGGAGAAGGCGCCGCCCGGGAGATCGCCGATGCCGTCGAATCCTTCAACCGGTACGGACAGGTGGACGTGATCATTGTGGGCAGGGGCGGGGGCTCCCTCGAAGATCTCTGGGCCTTCAACGAGGAAATCGTAGCCAGGGCCGTATTCGATTCAAAAATCCCGGTCGTATCCGCGGTCGGGCATGAAATCGATTTTACGATCTGTGATTTTGTTGCGGACCTCCGGGCTCCGACGCCGTCTGCGGCGGCCGAGCTGGTCGTCCCGGACCGGGAAGAACTGCTCGCCGGCATCCGCCACATGGAGGGACGCCTGCTGCGCGGATATAAAAGCCTGTTGTCCGGCCTCGCCGGGAGGCTGGATGCATTCCGGCGCAGCTATGGGATGCGCAAGCCCCAGGACCGGATGCGGGAATACCGTTTCCGGCTTGATGATCTCTCGAGGACGCTTCATTCCTCCATGGAACATCTTTTAAAATCGAGGCGTCTGACTCTGGAGAGGCTCGGCGGCATCCTTCAAAGCCTGGCTCCGGAATCCGTTCTTCGGAGAGGCTATACAATGACCACCCGGCTGCCTGCAGGTGAAATCGTCACACGGGCAGCCCTGCTTTCCGGCGGGGATTCGATCGGCATCCGGTTTGCAGATGGAACGGTGAAAGCCCGCGTTGATCCGTGCGGACCTTCGGAGAACGGCAATGCCAAAAAACACGGAGAAAAACATCAGTTTTGAGAAGGCTTTCTCAAGGCTGGAAGCCGTCGTCGAAAAGCTGGAAAAGGGCGAAATCTCCCTGGATGAATCCGTCCGGCTCTTTGAGGAGGGATCGGAGCTGATCCGCATCTGCTCCGGAAAGCTCAACCAGGCGGAAGAACGCCTTCAAAAACTCGTTCAGGACGGCGACCGTTTTGAACTGATACCGGAAGACGAAGAACCATCATAACGGCAAACCATCCGATGCATCCCATTCTCAACCAAATCAATTCGCCTGAAGATCTCAAAAAACTGGATATCCGGGAACTCGAGGCCCTGGCCGCGGAAATCCGCGAATTCCTCGTGGAGAACGTCGCCAGGACGGGCGGCCATCTGGCTCCCAATCTGGGGGCCGTGGAATTGACCCTCGCCCTGCACCGGGTTTTCGACACGCCGCGCGACAAGATCGTATGGGATGTCGGGCATCAGGCCTATGTGCACAAAATCATCACAGGCCGCAGGGACAACTTCCACACCCTGCGCCAGTTCGGCGGCATCAGCGGATTTCCGAAAATATCGGAAAGCGAGTACGATGCGTTCGGGGCCGGTCACTCCTCCACATCGATATCCGCCGCCTTCGGCCTGGCGGTCAGCCGGGATCTGGCCGGAGAGCGCTGCAAGGTGGTGGCCGTCATCGGCGACGGGGCCATGACGGGCGGCATGGCATTCGAAGGATTGAACAATGCGGGGTGTTCCAAACGGGATTTCATCGTTGTGCTGAACGACAATGCCATGTCCATTTCTCCGAATGTGGGGGCCATTGCCAGATACCTGACGCATATGATTTCCGCGCCCATGTACAACCGCATCAAGAGGAGGATCTGGGACTGGACCGGCAGATTCCCAAGGGGCTCTCAGACCCTGAGGCGCTTCATCCAGCGCATGGAGGAAGTGCTGAAATCCATGCTGGTCCCGGGTCTTCTGTTCGAGCGGCTCGGATTCCGCTATTTCGGTCCTGTGGACGGGCATGACCTTGAAGGGCTTGTGCGGCTCTTCGGGGAGATCCGGAAGCTGTCGGGTCCCATATTCGTCCATCTGATCACCACCAAGGGGAAGGGCTACCGGTACGCGGAGGAGGACGCCACGGCCTTTCACGGGACGGGCGCCTTTTGCCCGGAGACCGGAAAAACGGAGCCGGTCCATCTTCCGTCCTACACGGACATTTTCGGCCAGACCCTGGTGGAGCTTGCGGAGAAAAACGAGAAAATCCTGGCAGTCACTGCGGCCATGGCGGACGGCACCGGACTCGTTCATTTCCAGAAACGTTTCCCCAACCGTTTTTTCGATGTCGGCATTGCCGAGCAGCATGCGGTGACGTTCGCGGCCGGGCTTGCACTGCAGGGATTCAGGCCCGTGGTCGCCATTTATTCGACCTTTTTGCAGCGGGCTTTTGACCAGGTCATTCATGACGTTGCTCTGCAGTCCCTGCCCCTGGTTTTCGTTCTGGACCGGGGAGGACTGGTCGGGGAGGACGGGCCGACCCATCACGGCAGCTTCGATCTCTCCTATCTCAGGCTGATCCCCAACATGGTGATCATGGCCCCGCGGGATGAGAATGAACTGCGGGACATGCTGTGGACGGCGTTACAGCATAAAAAGGGACCCATTGCGGTTCGCTATCCCAGGGGAAGAAGCCTCGGCATGACTCCCCAGAAGGGATTCCATGTCATCCCGATCGGGAAAAGCGAAATGCTGAGGGATGGGGAGGATGTGGCTCTGCTGGCGATCGGCGACCAGGTATGGCCCTGTATGGATGTGGCCGGGATACTGGAATCCAAGCATGGGATCAAGGCGGCGGTGATCGACATGCGTTTCGTGAAACCGCTGGACACCGGGCGCCTCCGCTGGATCACACAGAAATGCAGGGCGGTCGTGACGGTCGAAAACAACACCGTTCTCGGAGGATTCGGGGGAGCGGTTGCGGAATGGATTTCCGAACAGGATGTCCCCGTATTATTCAAGCGTATTGGACTTCCGGACCGTTTTGTTCCGCACGGCAAACCCTGCGACCTGATGCGGGAGATGAAACTCGACAAGCCTTCCCTGGTGCATGAGATTGCGGCTTTTGTCAGAACTGCGCGCGCGGGCGAGCCCGCAGAGTCCCTGAGGGCGTCCGGACGATGAAAATCGGCATACTGGCCAATATCTCCAAGACCGGGATACGGGAAACGCTGCACCCCTTCGCCAGGTGGCTTCTGGACAAGGGCATGGGCGTGGCCATGGCCGGGGAATTGAAGGAACTCGCCTGCCCCGGGATGGAGGGCGTGAAGACCGTTCCTGTGGAAAAACTGGCGGAGTCCTGCGACCTCGTGGTCGCCATGGGCGGGGATGGGACCATGCTGTCCGCGGCAAGGCATGTCGGCATATCCCGGAAACCCGTTTTGGGCGTCAATCTGGGACGGCTCGGATTTCTCGCCGAGGTCTCGCCGCAGGACCTCTACCGGAGGATGGAAGACGTTTTTGAGGGGCGTTACGGCATTGAAGAGCGGATGCTGCTTGAGGCCGGTGTGAAAACGAATTCAGGCTCTCACGTTTTCCATGCGCTCAACGACGTTGTGATTGAAAAGACAGGCATCTCCCGGCTCATCCAGGTTCAGATCACGGTAAACGGCGAATTCTTCGCGGACTTCCGTTCGGATGGGATCATCCTTTCAACGCCCACGGGGTCGACAGCCTATTCCCTGGCAGCAGGAGGCCCTGTGGTCGTCCCGACCATGGACGCCATGATTCTATGCCCGATCTGTTCGCATTCCCTGACTGCAAGGCCGACCGTTCTCCCGGGCGGCAGCCGCGTGTTGTTCAAGCTGTTGTCTGGCCGGCGCGAGGTTTCCATCAGCATTGACGGCCAGAACACGGCCCGGATGACTGCGCAAACCACTCTGGAAGTCGGAAGGGCCGATCATTTTTTCAGACTGATCACCTTTAAAAACCAGAGTTATTTCGAGCTGCTCAGGCAGAAACTGCAATGGGGCCTGCCTCCTCCAGGACAATGATCCAATAAAAAAAATCTTGACATTTGTAAATTTTTCATTATATTTTTACCCTTGAATTAGCAGTCTGGTTCAATGAGTGCTAATTTTTAAACCAATTAAATAATTAAATCTAAAGGAAAAAGGAGGATTTGTATGAAGATTAAGCCCTTAGCCGATCGGGTCGTGATTCAGCCTGCAGAAGCCGAGGAAAAGGTCAAGGGGGGCATCATTATCCCGGATACTGCAAAGGAAAAACCCCAGAAGGGAAAAATCGTCGCAGCCGGACCAGGCAAGACCTCCGAGGAAGGCAAGCTGATACCTTTGAGCGTCAAGGTCGGCGATACGGTTCTTTACGGTAAATACTCCGGAACCGAGATCACGATCGACAACGAAGAGTACCTGATTGTGCGCGAAAGCGACATTCTGGCTGTTGTTTAGCCATAATCCCATTCATTCATTAATAAAATAAGGAGGTCTTCAGCATATGGCAAAAATCATCCAATATAGTACGGAGGCCCGGCAAGCGCTCAAGCGGGGCGTGGATCAGTTGGCCGAGGCGGTCAAGGTGACGCTCGGACCCAAGGGCAGAAACGTGGTCATCGAGAAGAAATTCGGTTCGCAGACCGTGACCAAGGACGGCGTGACCGTGGCCAAGGAAGTTGAGCTGCAGGATCCGTTCGAGAATATGGGCGCCCAGATGGTCAAGGAAGTCGCCTCCAAGACGAGCGATGTGGCGGGAGACGGGACCACCACAGCCACGGTTCTGGCACAGATCATTTTCAGTGAAGGCATGCGGAACGTGACGTCCGGCGCCAATCCGATGGACCTGAAGCGGGGCATCGAGGAAGCGGTGGAGACGGTGGTGGATAACCTTAAGAAGTTGAGCAAAAAAGTCACGGATCAGAAGGAAATCGCCCAGGTTGCGACCATATCTGCGAACAATGATCAGACCATCGGACAATTGATCGCCGATGCCATGGAAAAGGTGGGCAAGGACGGCGTCATCACGGTTGAAGAGGCCAAGACCACGGAGACCACCATGGAGGTGGTGGACGGCATGCAGTTCGACCGGGGCTATATTTCACCGTATTTCGTGACGGATCCCGAGAACATGGAAGCGCTGCTCGAGAACCCGCTGATCCTCATCCACGACAAGAAGGTCAGCGCGATGAAGGATCTGCTCCCGATTCTGGAGAAGGTCGCACAGATGGGCAAGGCGCTCATTCTCATTGCAGAAGACGTGGAGGGAGAAGCCCTGGCGACCCTGGTCGTCAACAAGCTGAAGGGGACGCTGAAGGTTGCGGCCGTGAAGGCGCCCGGATTCGGAGACCGCAGGAAGGCCATGCTCGAAGACATCGCCATTCTGACCGGCGGACGCGTGATCTCCGAGGAAGCGGGATTCAAGCTTGAAAATACAACGCTGGACGACCTGGGATCCGCGAAGCGCGTGCGCATCGACAAGGACAATACCACGATCGTGGAAGGCGCGGGCGAAACCAAGGAAATCCAGGGACGCATCGCGCAGATCAAGAAACAGATCGAAGCGACAACTTCCGATTATGACCGTGAGAAGCTGCAGGAGAGGCTGGCCAAACTGGC
>JAFGEX010000281.1 GCA_016931355.1 bacterium | reverse complement strand
TCGACATCCATGTCGAGGTGCCTGCCGTGAGTGTCCAGGAACTTTCGGGCAGGCCCGCGGGTGAAACCTCAGCCCTCATCCGGGAACGGATCAGGCGGGCACGGGCCGTTCAAAACTCGCGATTCAGGGACGAGAAAGGCATATTTTGCAACGCGCATATGGGGCCGAAGCTGATCCGGAAAACCTGCATCCTGGATGAACGGGGCGAGGTTTTGCTGAGGCGCGCGATCTCACGCCTGGGTCTTTCGGCGCGGGCGTACGACCGCATCCTGAAGGTGGCGCGGACCATTGCCGATCTTGCATCAGAGCAGTCCATCACCGCGGAATGCGTGGCCGAGGCCATTCAGTACCGGAGTCTGGACAGGGACCTGATTCAAAGAAGCGGATAAAAGGGATCTGGCGGTTTCTGAAGGAGGATATAAAAAAATCCCTGCAACTTTAATCCGGTTTATAAAGAACCGTGTATCACACGGTGGGTGCCCTCCCAATCGCTTTTTACTTCCACTCAGAGGAGGCCTGTAATACGCGACCGGAGCCGAGCTCCCTATTTTTTTTATTGACAGCTCTTTATAGGTACCGGAGGTCTCAAGTTGCAGGGACACTCTCTTTCGTACCTGGAGGAAATTTGGAGAATTTAATTTCCAATGTCAAGAGGATTTTGGTTGAACCTGTCAGCGAAGGTATTCCCCTCAGGCTTGCCCCGGGTGAGCGAGCGCTTATCAATGTTTTTTTCCCTGCAGATCGAAGACTCCCCGGCAGCTCACCACCGGGGAGCTGTAATCCCGGCTCCTGTCCCGTCTCCAGACGGCCCAGGGCGCATTTCCGCAGCTCGCGGCACGGGGCTTCCATGCTGAAGAAAATCATTTTGAAAATCCCGTGCTAAATTCTGTTGCATAATATTGAAGGAATGGTTATAATATCCAGTCCAGACAAGACGACAATTTTGATTTCCATGCCCATGACGGGTTTGAAAAGGGAGGCGTTCATGAATAACGGCAGATTCCGGTTTTTAATCGGCTTTACCGCAGTTTTTCTGGCCGCAGTCGGCACGCAGGGCCAGACGGTACGTTACGGGAGCCATATCAAGATCAAGCATCTGGCCTCCAACCATTTCCTGCATTCCCACAACATCAAGTACAAGCATAAAAAATCCTCCGGGCAGCAGCAGGTTGTCGCATTCGCGAACGACGACGACAACAACTGGTGGATCGTCAAGGGGCCGCATGGGACCGTGGAGAACCACAAGGCCGGCGAAACCGTGCAGAACGGAGACGTGATCCGGCTGACCCATCGGGTCACCAATCGAAATCTGCACACCCATCAGGGATTCCCTTCGCCTGTGACGAACCAGCAGGAAGTCACCGCATTCGGGGAACTGGGGGTCGGGGACAATCAGGATGACTGGCGCATCGAAGTGGAGGGTGGAGGCCCCTGGGAACAGGATGCCCCGTTCCAGCTCGTTCATGTGGCCTCCGGCAAACGCCTGCATTCCCACCGCGGTTTTTCGAACGCCTTTACGGAGAACATGCAGGAGGTCACGGCCTTCGAAGGCCAGGATGAAAACAACGGCTGGTACGCCTGCGCGGTCGAAATCCCCGACGACATCATCAAGCTCAGCCGGAAAAAAGTCCGGCGGGAAATGCTGAAAATCGCGGTGGTGGATTTCGCCGAACGCGGGAACCTGGAGGTCCCGGACGCAGGCCTGACCGTGGCCGAGTGGTTCACGACCGCCCTTCAGAAGACGGAAGCCTTCGACATCTATGAGAGGCTTTCCCTGCAGAAACTGCAGTCCGAATACAATCTGCAGCAGACGGGGCTGCTGGACGAGAAAACCATGGCCCAGATCGGGAAGGTGCGAGGCGTGCAGGCCATCGTGACCGGCAGCATCATGAAATTCCAGACCACGATATCGGTCACCGTGAAACTCATCGATACAGAGACGGCGAAAATCATCGATTCCGCGGACATCAAGACCAAAAGCATGGATGCGGTTCCCTTCGAGATCGACAATCTCGCCTGGGAACTCGCAACCGAATAGCGCGGGTGAGGCAAGGCCTCAGCCTGCTAGAAGAGGAGATCTTTTCATGACACGGATGAAGCGGATTCGAAGCGCGACGGAATGGGGCCTTTTTTTCGGCGTCCTGTCCTGGCTTTTGGCGACCGCCGTCACCAACCGGATTCCGGGATGGGGCGTTCTGGCCATTGTGCTGGGCCGGACGATTACGGGCACCCTCCTGGGCATCATCGACTCCGGCGGTCAATGGATTTGGAAGGGCGCGCTGGCAGGCGGGATCATCGGGCTGCCCGTCGCCTGGCTGTCGCGGTCGTGGCCCGAATTCGACACAACGCCTGCGCTGATCTACATCATCCTTTCCGCGGTCCTGAGCGGCTTTTTCATCAACCTGGTGCTCCACAAACGGGAATCCCAAAAGACGGATACGGTCCGGAAAACCTGATCACGTTGGGCGACCCCGGTGTGGTTCAGGGGACATCTTCACCTTTGGGTTATGAGATCAGATCCAGCCATGAAATCCAATCCCACAGTGGCTCGGCGACGTTTTTTAAAAACGGCCCTGGCCGCATCCGGGGCGGCTTTCTGCGCCGATGCATTTCCGTGGAATGCACGGAAAGACCGGCGGGAAGCGCGGTACTACAAGAAACTCGCCGGAGACAAGGTTCAGTGCCTGCTCTGCCCCTGGTGCTGCATTGTTCTCCCGGGCGGCCGCGGGCAATGCGGCGTGCGGGAGAATGTCCGGGGCGTTTACCACACCCTCGTTTACGGCACGGCCTCCGCCTGCCATATCGACCCGATTGAGAAAAAACCCTTTTTCCATTTTCTGCCCGGCCGGCCGGCGTATTCGCTGGCAACGGCCGGCTGCAACCTGGAGTGCAAATTCTGCCAAAATTGGGAACTCGCGCGACGCTCGCCCGAAGAAGTCTTCCGTTACGGCCGGGCGCTCCCGCCTGAAGAGGCGGTGCGCGAGGCCGCAGGTCAAGATTGCCCCATCATCGCCTACACCTACAATGAACCGGTGATTTCACTGGAGTACACGATCGACATCGCGGCTCTGGCAAAGGAAAAGGGGATACGGAACGTCGTTGTGTCGAACGGTTTCATCAAGAAGGAACCCCTGCGGGATCTCTGCGAATGCATAGACGCGTATAAGGTGGATCTCAAGGCTTTCACGGAGTCCTATTATGAGCAGATCGTGGGCGGCAGCCTGGCGCCCGTTCTGGATACGCTTGTTTACCTGAAGGAGCGCGGCATCTGGACGGAGATCGTCTATCTGGTTGTCCCGACGTACAATGACGGCGAAACGGAAATCCGGAATATGGTTGAATGGGTCGGAAAGCATCTGGGGCCGGATGTGCCTGTTCATTTTTCCAGGTTTTATCCCCAGTACAAGATGAAGAATCTTCCCCCGACGCCCGTGCCCACGCTTCAAAAAGCCAGGCAGATCGGTCTGGATGCGGGCCTGCATCATGTGTATCTCGGAAATGTCCCCGGTCATGAAGGGGAAAGCACGACCTGTCCGGCCTGCGGCCGGGTGGTCATTGCAAGGGCCGGATACCTCATTTTGGAAAACCGGTTGAAATCCGGGAAATGCGGATATTGCGGAAACCCCGTCTCCGGGGTGTGGAGCGCCACATGATTTCTGATAGAAAAATTTTCCTGATTTCCGTACCGGCTGTTCTGACGGCCGCCGTGCTCTCCTCGTGCCGCGCGGGAAGCGGGGATTCGCAGCATCAGGACAGGATACGGCCGCCTGCGGTCGCCGGCGCCTTTTATCCGGGATCCAGGGCGCAGCTGGAGGCGCAGATCCGGACCTTTTTAAAGAATGCGGAAAAGACGGAAATTCAGGG
>JAFGEX010000280.1 GCA_016931355.1 bacterium | reverse complement strand
GGAAGAAGCATTACGATGTCGCCGTCGATCTGCAGGGAAATGCGAGAAGCGTCGCGCTGTCCCTGCTCGCGAAGGCGGGACGCAGCACCCGCTACAGGCCCGAAAGGCTGAAGCGTTTCATGCTCGTGCATTTCGGGAAGGACCTTTATTCCGAATGCCTGCCTGTACCGCTGAAGTACGCCAAGGCGGTCCGTTTGCTCCGGATGCAGGACGACGGGCTTGGGCTTGATTTTTTCGTTTCTCCAGGCGCGAAGCAAGGTCTTGCGAAGGCCGCGGCCAAAATCGGGTTTCCATCTGAGGGCCGCCTGATCGTGCTGGCACCCGGAGCAGGGAGAAGGACGAAGAGATGGCCGGAGGAGCACTACGCGGATCTGGGAAATCACTTCAGCCGGAAAGGATTCCGGGTCGCGCTGATCGGGGGAAAACAGGACCAAAAGACCTGTCTTGCCGTGCGCGAGCAAATGCAGTTTCCGGCATATGATTTTTCAGGGCTTCTGTCCCTTCAGGAAAGCGCAGCCTTGATGCAAAAGGCCGCTGTCGCCATTACGAATGACACAGGCATGATGCATGTGGCTTGCGGGCTCGGCGTGCCGGTCGCCGCCCTGTTCGGCCCGACCAGCAGGCATTTCGGTTTCATGCCTTTCAGGGCCGCCTCCAGGGTCCTGGAGCTCCCCCTGAAGTGCAGGCCCTGTTCCAATCACGGATCAGCGCGTTGCCCCAAATCGCATTTCGGATGCATGAACGGCATAACGGCCCGGGAGGTCATCCGTGCGGCCGAGGACCTGATACAGGAGCGTCTTTGATGAACTGGATTGCCGGCCGATTGTACAACCTGCTGGGAGTGCCCTCCCTGTACGTCCTGTCCTATCTGTATTCCCTTTTCAACGAAAAAGTCCGGCGCGGGCTGGAAGGCCGCAAAATCCTTTTCGAACAGCTTGCGAAGGCGGCGCCGGCCGGTCTTTCCCGCAGGCCACGGTTCTGGATACACAACAGCTCCATGGGCGAATTCGAACAGGCCAAACCGCTTGTGGAGGCCTTGAAGGCCGCATTCCCCGGATGTTTCATCGCGGTGAGTTTTTTCTCACCTTCCGCGTACGAACATGTTCAGGATTATCCGCATGCGGACTGCCTGTGCTATCTGCCGATTGACGACAGAAGAAAGGCCCGCCGGTTTCTCGACCTGATCCGGCCCGATGCGGCGATCGTCATCCGGCACGACATCTGGCCCAATCATCTCCTGGAATGCAGGAAGAGGCGCATCCCGACCGTTCTGGTGAACAGTTCCATCCGTCATGAATCCCTGCTCAAAAATCCGCTGATCCTTCACGCGAACCGTTTCCTGTTCGGCTGTTTCGATCACGTGCTCGCCGTATCGCAGGAATCCATTCAGATATTCCGGAAATACCGGCTTGGGAACGCCAGGCTTGAAGCTGTGGGTGACACGCGCTACGACCGCGTCGTCCAGAGGGCTCGGGAGGCGGAGCGCATCGTGGCTCCCCTGAGGAAGTTGAAGAATCAGCGGAAGGGATTCGTGATGGGCAGCACCTGGCCTTCGGACGAAGCGGTTCTGTTTTCAGCGGTCTCAAAACTCCGGCGGCAGGACAGGCCGTGGATGGTGATTGTGCCGCATGAACCCGTGGAGGAGTGTCTCTGCCGGATCGAACAGCAGGTGTCCGGCCTGGGCCTGGCCGGGCACCGGTTGTCCGCGGTCGAGTCCGGATCCGTGAAGGAAAACGATGTGCTCATCGTGGACCGCATCGGCATCCTGGCGAGCCTGTACGCGCTGGGCGATCTGGCCTTCGTGGGGGGAGGATTCGGACCGGGCGTGCACAATGTGCTGGAACCGGCCGCCCTCGGCAAGGGCGTGCTTTACGGGCCGAGATGCCGCAATTCCTATGAGGCCGGGCAACTCGAGAAGAGGGGAGTCGGCCATGTCGTGAACAACGATGCGGAGGCCTTTTCACTGATCAGTCGGCTGCTTCAGAATCCGGAGGAAATGGCGTCCATGGGCAGGCAGGCGGCTTCCCTGATGCGGGAAAACGTGGGCGCCACGCAGCGCATTGTCGGTGTCATTCAAGACCTTCTTCCGGGCGGATGATCGAGGTCAGGGACATATCGGTTTCGTATCCCGGTCCGGTCGGCGTGCTCCGGGATGTTTCGTTTCGGATCCGGAAGGGCGAACGCATCGCCCTGATGGGATGCAATGGTTCGGGGAAAACCACCCTGATCAGATGCCTCAACGGGCTGGTGATGCCCGGGTCCGGAGACGTGTTGATAGACGGCCGGTCGATCCGCTCGGTTTCGGGCAGCCTGCACGCGCGCAACAGGATCGGGATGGTTTTTCAGGAACCGGACGATCAGATGGTTGCGGTGACCGTGGAGCGCGAAATCGCGTTCGGGCTTGAAAACATAGGGCTTCCGCGCCCGCAGATGCTGGACCGGGTGGATGAGGCGTTGAACCGCTTCAGGCTGGCCCCGTATCGCGGCGTTTCCCCGCATCTGCTGTCCGGAGGGGAAAGACAGCGCCTGGCTTTGGCTGCCGTATGGGTGATGCATCCTGATTATTACATTCTGGACGAGCCGACCTCCCTCCTGGATCCGGAAACCAAGGCCGATGTGTTCGGATTTCTGGATGAGGAGATGGAAGGGGGAAACCGGGCGTTTCTGATGGCCACCCAGTATCCGGAAGAGGCGCTTCGATGCGGCCGGCTGATGGTGCTCTTTGGGGGCCGCATTGCGGCGGACGGGCCTCCGGGTGAAGTATTTTCCGACACGGATGCCATGGCCGGCTTTGGAATCCGCGTGCCGGCCGGAATGGAGTTGAGCCGATTCATGAAGGAACAGGGCTTTGCAGTTCCGACTCTCTGAACTCGGATTTGAGTACCGGACGTCTTTCAGCCCCGCCCGATGCGCCCTCTCCGGCATCAGCTTCGATATTCAGGAAGGGGAGATGGTTGCAATCGTCGGGGCCTCCGGTTCCGGGAAGACAACGCTGATTCAGCATCTCAACGGCCTGCTTGAACCGAGTTCGGGATCAATCGCGTTCGGTCCGGGCAAGGTGGAAGCCAAAGATCTTTTCCGCAAAGTGGGGCTTGCCTTTCAGTTTCCGGAAAACCAGCTTTTCGAAAAAAATGTGTTCGAGGATGTCGCGTACGGCCCGCGCAACCTTCGCCTGCCTGAGGAGGATGTGGCGGAAGCCGTACGCAGGGCCCTTTCGAGAGTGGGGCTGTCAGAAGACCTCTGGCGCAGGTCTCCGTTCCAGCTCAGTGAAGGAGAGAAGCGGAGGGCGGCCATAGCGGGCATTCTGGCCATGCAACCGGAGGTTCTGGTCATGGATGAACCCACATCTGGCCTGGACCGGGACGGATCGGACCGTATCGAAGCGATTTTAAGGGATTTCAATGAATCCGGCGGAACCGTGGTTTTCGTATCCCACGATATGGATCTGGTGGGTCGTCTCGGCAGGCGCATCCTGCTTCTTTCGTCGGGCCGGCTGCTATTCGACGGTACGCGGGAGGCGTTCTTCAGCCGTACGGCTCTCCTCAGGCAATCGGGGCTTGAAACGCCTTCCTGCATGCGCTTCATGACATCCCTGAAGATGAAGGGACTTCCAGTCAACGACCAGGTATTCTCGGTGGAGGAGGCCAAACGGGAATTGATGCGCGTTTTCAGGGGTGAGGTCCAGGCAGAGACATAATCCGGTCATTGAGAGAGATGCCGTGCGGACCGCTTTTGACCTACCGGAGGAGCAGCAGCTTTCCGGTCGCAGACCGGTTTCCGGTTCTGATCCGTATCAGGTAAGTCCCGGTTGCGGCCTGCCGGTGTTCATCATCCGTACCATCCCAGACAACAACCTGTATACCGGCCTGCTGATATTGATCAAAAAGGACGCGGATGCGCCTTCCCGTGGCATCGTACACGGAAGCCGTGACCCTGCCTCCGGAGGGCAGGCGGTAGGCGATCACGGTTGCGGCATTGAACGGATTGGGACGGCCGGGATACAGGAAGAAATCTCCCGCAACCGGCGCATCCTCCACGCTCGGTGATGAGGAGGACAGGCTGCCGATGTTGGCATCAATCCATGCGAGGCGCGCGGTGATCCAGTTTTTCAGCCTTTCGATTTTGCTTTCATAGCTCGCCCCGTCGAGCACTCCCGGCCATTTCTCGAAATTTCTCACCCGGGCCTCAGCCGTATAGGCGACCATTTCGTCGATCACGGCGAACACGCTGTCCCTGTGCAGGGTTTTGCCGCGCAGGTCCTGCCATCTGGCCTTTGCCGGTGTTTCAAAGACCGGATCATGCCCCAGTTTTTCCCACCAGAAGGGCAGGAAATCGCCGTCCCAGGGCTTTCGCAGCCTGTGATCGACCTCCCATCCTTCGACCAGGTCGAAATCTTCCTCGTAAAAGGCATTGGCCATGGAGAGGTTCATGTCCCATACCGGCCCTGCGACGAGCCTGCCCCCCCGGCTGTCGCGGTCCTTGAAGAGGAAGGCGCTGAGCCTGTAGGCGTCGATGTTCTTGGTGAATTCGTTGACGATGAAATGATCCACGAATGCGTCGAGGTCTATGATATCCAGAAATTCCGGCCGCGGGTCTGCGGTCCAGTCCTCCGACATGGCCTGCTCGAAACGGTCGATGAAACCTTTGATGTAATTCTTCTGTTCGGTTGTAATGTCATCCGCCTTTGGATACTCGCAAACGTACGGCTGGCGCTTGGCGGATCGCCAGGAAAAATCATCCTGATCCGCCCTGTCGATTTTGATGATATAGCCGCCGGTCAGGGAGTCTCCGGCCGTATCATCCGCATCCATTTCGGCGATATCGATCCGGTTCTTGTCCCGCTTGATTTTTTCCATGAGGATATAAAGACCCCGGTAATCCCCGTTGAGCACCAGTTCGCAGAAACGCGTGCGCGCCGCGTATCGGCCGATGGCATTGGAGATCCGGTATGCCAGCGCATTCCGGATGAGCGATTCGTCATTGTAAGGCGCATTGAGAATCCAGTCGTTCTCCCTCGGCAGGCCGAGCAGGGAGACATTCAGGTTCTCTCCGAGCGAGTCCTGGGTCTCGAAGCGGTACTGCTTCTTGGGATAACTGGAAGAGGAGGTGCCCCGTTGTTCAATGGCGATTTTCCCCTGATAGGCGCCGGGATGATCCGTCACCTGATTGCGTTTTCCGGGCCCGTTGTCGATGATCGCCATGTCCACCGTGATCCTGGGTTCGTCCTCGATTCTCCGGCCGTCCGTGTCGATGAGGATGATGGGGAGATTGGAGGACTTAAAATCCACAGTGCCCTCCGGATCGCGGGGAGGCCACCACTGGCCGTGCAGGGGCAGGGATAAAATCAGGATTGAGAATAGAACGGTCTGTTTCAGGTTCAGAAAAAATCTCGGCGATTTAAAATGCATTTTTCTCTCTTTCTGTATGGACATGGGCGGCTCATGCTTCCCCTGCGGCTTGCTGCGGGGGGAGCGGACGAAGACGAACGGTTTTTCTTTCAGATCCAGGATTCCTGCGCAGCTCAGCGCCGGAGGCTTCAATCCATGCAGCGAACCGGTGTTCGCCCGGCCAAGAGGGGTAAACGCCTGTTTAGGATGCCCCCCTTGGATTCCTCATGGACCTGAGGCTGATCCGACAAGAGGCCTGTCGTTCTCAAAATCGTACAGGGTTTTGCGCTGAAGATCCGCCAGGGCCATCCGGTACCCGATGGTTGCGGCCAGGTAGGACAGCCTGGCGTTGTTGAGCTGGTCGGATGCGCGCGCGAGCTCCGTGGACGTGATGTCCCCATTGGCGAAACGCTTCAGG
>JAFGEX010000279.1 GCA_016931355.1 bacterium | reverse complement strand
CTGCCAGGTCCTGGGCAGGGCCGTATTCGAACCATCGAATGTCATGCCGGTGCCGATATGGAGCAGCGAGGCCCCTGCTGAAAAAAGCCCGTATTCAAAGAGTCCCAGGCCCCAGGCGCCGAGCCGGAACCTGGACGGTTTGAGCAGGAATCCGGCGTCTCCGGCGAATCCCGTGGCGCTATAATCGGCAAGCCTGCTCTGAAAGGCCTTTCCCGTAAATCCGAAGGCGACTGAAGGATGTAACCAGTCCAGCCTTTCACCGAACGACAGCCCCGCCACCAGATGGCCTGCAGACACAGCCGGTGCCTTGCCGCCCGTGGCATCCCATTCGGGCATGCCCAGATAGGAGGCAAAAAGGCCCCAGCTGACCTTCCGGCTTCCCATGCCCCGCACCTGGTGGACCATGGAAAAATTGGCCTGGTAGATGTCTGTGAACCAGCGCGTGTACGAGGCAGCCCACTGCCACTTGCGGATATGGCCGAGCCCTCCCGGGTTCCAGTAAAGGGCGTGCACGTCATCGCTGATCCCGGTGAAGACGCCGCCCATGCCGGCCTGACGGGCGCCGGTCCCGATCTTGAGAAAGGGAAGGCCGACCGCCTCCTGCGGCAGCAGGGGGCGCGCAGCGGACAGCATCAGACAGGACAGAACCCAGATCGATCGGACTTTCATCGGATTACCCCTCAACGAATGAGGATGAACTTGTGCGCCTTGCGGAAGGACCCCGACTGAAGGACGGCCACATAGATACCGCTCCCCTGGGGCCTGCCTGCATCGTCGCATCCGTCCCAGGCGCCCCGGTTCCATCCGGCAGGGTAAGGGGCTTCCAGGACGGTAGAAATATAAGCGCCGGACACATCGTAGATCGTGATCCGGGCTTCCCGGTTCGAACTCAGCTTGAAGCGCAGACCCAGCTGCGCGGCGGAACCGGTATTGAAGACGTTCTCATCCAGGTAAAACTCGTTGGAACTCCTGATCCTGAAACGCGCCGTATCGGAACGGGTCACACCCCAGGAGTCGGTGGTGATCAGGATGACGCGGACGGTCTCCTCTTCCCCGCCAGTCCGCATCAGCGTTTCGCCGAAGCGAGGCGAAACCGCGGTCCAGGCGTCGGGCAGAAGCGCATGATCCCGGATAAACGGGTCCGCGAAATCTTCGATCCTGCCACCGTCCTCGAAAAGCACGACCAGGTCCCAGGAAGCGGTTTCCACCGGGCTCCAGACCTGTACGGCAACGCTGTCCCGGGGCTCAATCCATTCCGGGGAAACGCGCACGGCCGGATCCGGGGGCACGATTCCCACAGCCCAAACCGTGTCCCTTGCCGTATTGTTGTCCGTGCGTGCATCCTGGGTGCAGGCTGCCTCGACCCGGTTGACCAGCGCCAGGGTCCAGGGAGGCATGACCGTATCCGTTTCGCAGACATACGTGTAGGATTGAGAACCTCCCCGGCTTCTGATCCGCCCCGTGCTCCAGGACAATGTGTCGTTCCTGATCTGAATGCCGGCGTGTCCGGATACAAAATGCGTTCGGCCGGGCAGTATGTCCTGTATCCCGGCATCCGGACAGTCCCTTTCGCCCGAATTGACGACCGAGACCTTGTATGTGATCCGTCCGCCGGGGTGCACGTACCAGGCCGTGTCTCCGGACGAGACGGAGAAGGAATCCCCCTGAGCGCATTTGGTGACAACCAGATCCACGGGTGCCAGGGGTTTGTAGGCAAGCGTGTCCGAATCACTGTTGTTGCGGTATATCGTGTCCTGCGGAATGTCCAGGAAAGACCGGTTGATCAGCAGGGATTCCACATCCGGGTCCAGCGTATCGACAAAACAGGCGTATTCGAAGGATGTCCTCCCTCCGATCGCGAGGCCGGGCAGGGACCAGCGCACCGTGTCGCCCGACTGGAAAACCGGGGATATCCCCGAACGCGCAAGCCTCAGATTCGGAGGCAAAATATCCACAACCGCGACCTGCGTCACATCCTGATGGCCGATGTTGCTGAGGGAAATCGTGTACAGGACCGAATCGCCCGCCTGCACGCTGCGCTGGGACGCGTTGTCGCCCGCGGAAACGGACTTCCCTGCCCCCTGCTTGCGGATGGCGATATCTGCGGATCCAAGCGGAACCCTGTAATAACCCGTATCCGCCGCGGCGAGTCCGAATGACGAGACCCGCACGTCCAATGCCCGCCAGTTGCGGTCTTTCAGCGTATCCGGCGACGTATAGGAGACGACGTAATAATTTCTCAGAAAATCCTCGGTGAGGGAGAAAACATGCTTCAGCTCCGTTTCGTCACCTGCCCGCACATACCAGCCCCCGGTTGCCTCAGAGAACAGGCGCAGACTGTCCGAATCAGCGCCGGACAGATGGATGACAAATACCGGCAAGCCCGCCTCCCGGGCCTGGGACACAGTCTCATCGAATAATGAAGCGCCTCCGGCGCCCAAACCGCCGGTCACATAGAAGAGGCCGTTCCTCCCGGATTCGGACCATGCCGTGCCGAATCCCGTGCGGACAGCGTCCAGAAACCGGAGGGATGCCGCCTGATAACTGCCGTTCAATACCTGTTTCAGATCCTGTTTGTTCGATGTAAACGGTTGAGTGACCGCCGCGCTTCCGTTCATGCCTATCACGGCCGCCCTGTCCAGACCGCCGAAACGGTCTATGAAACCGCTCCAGGCCGCATCAGCCGAAGATTTCCATGCGGCAAGTCCAGCCGAGAAATCCATGGACAGGACAAAATGGATGGGGCTGTTCCTGATTTCGGTGAAACGCGCCGAAGGCCGGACATCGGGCAGGGCGGGTTGCGCCGGTTCGTCCCTGTGCGTTTCCCTCAATATCTGCCAGATGTCGCCCGTCTGAATACCGGATTCCGACAGGTCGGTCAACCCCGCCCAGGCGCCGCTGTTGGCCAATCCATGCACGGCATGGCCGTTCTGATCCCCGATCAGAACACCGGCCAGCAGGGTGTCGGGAAAACGGGCCTGTACGCCGCGGACCGAATCTGAAAAAGACACTTCGTTCACCCGTATCCACAGGGAATCGTAGCCCGCCTGGATGATGCAGGTTTCTTCATTGTTCGTTCTGTTCAGGTCCGGTATCGCCCGGCCGATATCCGCAATGTTGCGCACCGGATAGGCTCCGGAATGCGGGAAAAAGAGATCTCCGCCCGAGACCAGGGAATCTCCGATCAGGATCGAGGCGAGCGTATCCTGCACAAGTGAGGACATCGCGGTTTCCGTGAACGCATAATCCACGGCAAAAGGCCTCGGTACATCCGCGTTGCCCTCATTGTAAATCCGCGAATGAACCCTTGAGACATAACCCGGTGAAACCGGCCTCGCAGGAGAAAGACACTCGACCCTGAGATCAGCCAGGCCCAGCCCGATCAGGCGGCTGGACGCCGAATCGTTTTCAGGGATGGAATCCGGTTTCGAGAATACGACCGCCGCGCTTCCCAGCTGATTTTCGCCGAGCGGCAGCTTTTGGTGCAGGCGCCCGGAATAGCGGAACAGGCGGTAGTCGAGCGGATCAACGCGCCCAAGCTCCCAGGCGCAGGAGTCCGGCCAGAGCGCATCCGGCTCCGGAGAAAAACCGCCCACATCCAGCGAGTCCGGGAAATGGAGGACAAGCCGCGAATCCGGCGCAGCCCCGCTCCCCCGGTTGCCGGCTCGTATTTGGAAAAACACCGAATCCCCCGCCGTAGCCGTTGCAGTCGTGTCTCCTGCAATCACGATCATGGAATCCGCAATCGCCCTGTGGAAAACCTCGAGATCGACCGGGATCCAGGGTGCATAGTACCTGCCTTTTCCGTTGCCTGATGCGCCTCCGTGCCGCAGGGTGAGGTCCACGATCCGGTAGGTGCCGTTGTTGATCGGGTCCGTGGTCGTATGCGCCATCACGTAGTATCCGCGTATCAGCCCGAATATCTGCAGGTAGATGTCCGCCAGCTCCTCGGCCGTGCTGGCGTACAAATAGACACCGCCCGTCTCCTCTGCGATGCGGGAAAGCTCTTCGGGCCTGATCTGGGATCCGAGACCGATGGTGTAAACCGGTATTTCTTCCTCTTTGGCCAGCCGGATGACATCGTCCAGTGTGTGGCTGGAGGCATTGTCCGCGCCGTCCGTGTATCCCACCACCACCCTGCGCCCGGACTGTGGTTTGACCTGGGCCACGGCCATGTACAGCGCGTCGAACAGGGCCGTGTACTCACGTTCCTCAGGGTATCGCGCCACAATCGCATCGATGAGCCGTGTCGTATCGCCCGTGAATTCCTGAAAGACCTGCACCTTGCCCGTGAATTTGATGATGGAAGAGCGGTCGTATTTGCCCATGGCGCGCACAAAGGTCCGGGCCGCATCCTCCGCTATGTAGATCCCGTCTCCCATGCTCCCGCTGTAATCCATGACCATAGGGACGGACAATCCGAAACCCTTGACCTGCATGAGTTCCGTGACCTGATACCCCGGCCTCCGGTTTTTGACGTCCGGATCCGGAGGATAGCCGTTGTCTTCCTCGTGATATTCCAGAATGGCGTTCCAAACCTCGTCCACCCTTTCGCCGAGTTGATTGGTATCGGATTCAGTCAGCCATCTGCTTGTGTCTGCAAGCCCGTGAACGTATCGCTTGTTCGAATCCTGAACCGTGATCACGGAAAGAACCGGATGCGGAAATCCAGCCCGAACATCCCTGAACTCCGTGGTATCCTGTATGGAGACCTCTTCAAAAGTCACTTTGAGGGTCTGAGTCCATCCGGTTCCTGCCATACCGATGCCAAGGAAAACGCACAGGCAGGCGGCCGGCCAGGTTTTCCATGTACGGCTCTTCGTCACCAACTGCGGACATTGCATGATTGTCCTCCGCATTGAATCTCCCCGCCGGAAGCAGCGGCGATCTTCGATCTGTAAGAAAAAAGACTTCTGGATCGATCTTCGAATCCCGTGCTCCGGCCGGGATTCCAGTATTGTCAACCGGCCGGCGCAGGGGCGCCTTCCTGCACCGGAGTCCAGAGGTTAGCGATGCAGCCGCCCGCCCTGCGGATTACCGTCTTCCCGCTCGCTTGCCCCGCTGCAAGCAGCGGGTTTACGCGTGATACCGGATTCATCGGTGCAGTGCGTGAAAGCATGCCTATAGTCCAACAAAATCCCGTTTCAGTGGGAAATGGCCGGTTTTCGAACAATCCTTCTCCCTAAATGAAGAAATCCGGAAAATGACCAAAATGCTTCCAAAAACCGGATACGATACATAATATTCAATTTTAATAAGATGTTACATCAAAGTCAAGAAAAAAGCAAAAAATTAACAATTCAAATTCCTGAATTTAATGAACATACCCGGACAATAGCCTCCGCAAATAGTTGAATGGACAAAAACTTAATGCATTTTTTATTCCAAAGTTCAAAAAGAAGAAATAAAATATATTGACTTTAAAAAACAGGAATTCTATATTATTTTGAGATTTCAGGGAGCCTGTGCATGAATAAAAGACAATTCATCCTCGCGGTGTGTGCACTGCTTGCCGTTCATCGCGCCGGCCTTTGTCAGCAATGGGATCATTACACACCCGCGAACAGCGGGCTGCCCTCAAGCCGTGTGAATGCCGTATGCGTGGACGAATCAGGGATGAAATGGATCGGCACGGAAAACGGACTCTGCAGGTTCGACGGATCTCTGTGGACTGTATTCAACACCGGCACCCATCCGGGCCTGGCGGACAACGCCATACGGGATCTGGCTCTTGAAACATTGGAATCCGGATACGCGCTCTGGATCGCGACCGGGAACGGCGTCAGCCGCGCCGTGGTTTTTCAGGACGCAATACAATTCACAGATCTTTACCGGGCTGCAAATTCAGGCCTGGTTGCGGACAGGGTCAACAACGCGCTGGTGGATGTCTATCAGGTGAAATGGTTCGGCACGGATCAGGGTGTCTCGAGCTTTACGGGGCAGGCCTGGGTGACCTACACCAAGGAAAATTTCTGGCTGGCCCACAACAGGGTCAAATCATCGGCCACGCGCGAAGCGGACGGAATGAACTATTTCGGCAGCGAGGGCGCAGGCGTTTCCAGGCTTCGCATGGATCCAGTGGACGGGATCACATACGCCTCCCCGCTGGACTGGGCCTGGAGCGGAATCGCATCGGACAGCGTCTATTCCATCCTGATCGAGGAGAACGGGAATCAATGGTTCGGAACGGATCACGGCGTATGCCTGCACACAAGCGACGATACGCGCAGGGATTGGACCACCTTCTCCACGCAGGACGGCCTGGCCCATAACCTGGTGCAGGCGATATGCCGGGACAAAGCAGGCGTGATGTGGTTCGGAACCCATGCCGGTCTCAGCCGATATGACGGTCATACCTGGCGCAACTATACGACTGCGGACGGGCTGCCCGGCAACGATATCCTGGACCTGGCTGCAGACGCGGACGGTTCCCTCTGGATCGCGTGCCAGGGAGGCTTTACACGCCACACCCCGGCCTCCCATGCGCAGAAAAACACGGCCGGGATTCCGGACCGTTTCGAAATCGCCGTTTTCCCGAATCCGTTCAACCAGGGAACCGTTGTCCGTTTCACGCTCAGGAACTTTTGCTTCTGCCGGTTGAGCGTCCACGACCTCTCCGGAAGGGAGATTCAGACGCTGGCGGACCGGCATTTCGCTGCAGGCAGCCATGCCATTTCCTGGGACGGCCGCGCCGGAGGGCGCGAGCTGCCGTCCGGCATTTACGCGGCGGTTCTGCGCACGGACAAACGCCGCGCCTCACAAAAAATGATTCTGGTCCGATGAGGACCAAATGGTTTGATTAAACCGGCGGCATCATCGATGACATCAGTCACTTGAGAAAGCCATATCCCTGTTTCTCCGGGCGGCTTTCAGTGTCCATTTCCATGCTGCATCGGAAGTCAAAGGAGCCGAGATGAAAGATCCTTCACAACAGCGGGAGCCGGAATCCGGCGATCCCCTCTTTCAATCGAACTGGTCCAGGCGCAGGTTCCTCGCAGCGCTCGGGATCGCGGCATCCGGGGCTGCCGTGCCTTCCTGCAAGAAAAAATCCTCGCCCACATCGCCGGATCAAAACGACGACAAGCCACAACCCGGCTCCGCCAGGGTCGCGGTTGCGGATGTCCAGTCCTACGGAAGGGCTGAACTCAAGGCCGCGTTGATCACCATGTTCGACCAGATCGGCGGTCTCTCAGACATCATCCGGCCGGGCGACACCGTGGGCATGAAGGTCAATCTGACGGGCGGGACCGGCAGCCTGGGATCCTACGCGGACACGGCCTGTGAAACATTCTGGACCCATCCGGAAGTGGCGCGGGCCGTGGGCGAACTGGCCAAGGACACGGGCGCATCGAAAATCTACATCGTGGAAGCCGTTTATGACTGGGATTCCTACACGGATTACGGGTACGACACAGTGGCCAATTACCTGGGCGGGCAACTTGTGGACCTCAATTCACCGAATCCCCATTCCGCCTACGCGGTGCGGAACGTCGGCGACGGCTGGCTGATTTACCAGACGCTGAAACAGAACGCCGTGCTGGACGAATGCGACTGCTTCATTTCCCTGCCGAAGGCCAAACGCCACAAAGGAGCAGGCGTGACCCATGCGATGAAGAACCTCGTCGGGACGCTCCCGGTGCCGGTCGGGCTGTACAACGCAGGCGCGAGCAACCGGTCCGCCATCCATCAGATCCGCAAATACGACGGGAACGTCAACAGCAATCTCTGCCGCGTCATCATAGACCTGAACCTGGCCACGCGCATCCACCTGGCGGTCACGGACGCAATCAAAACCGTTCTGGGCAGCGAAGGGCCCTGGAACCGGGATTTCCGGCCCGCGTCATTCAACCGCCTCATCGCCAGCAAGGACGTCGTGGCCGCGGATTCGGTGGCCACCAAGATCATCGGCTTTGATCCCATGGCTTCGGATCTGACCGTGCCTTTTCCGGACTCCATCAATTATTTGAAACTCGCGACCGAGAAGGGCCTCGGCCAATACGATCTGTCCCGGATCGAAGTGCTGGGAACGCCGATTTCCTGACCCACGAGAGGAATGGACTGAAATGCCGGGGGCCGAACAACTTCCGGCATTTTCATTTGAAAAATGCGGAAAAAAATGAGATGCCACATTGACTTTTTTGATGTTTTTCATTAAAATGATGCTTTCTTAAACGTATTCGAAGTTATTTTCTTGAGGTTTTTATGAAATCCAACGGCTTTCGTTTTCCGGATCTTCCTCCGCGCCTGAAAAACCTGGGAGACCTTGCAACAAACCTATGGTTCAGCTGGCATTCCGATGCCGTGCGCCTGTTTGAATCCCTGGACCCGCATTTGTGGAAAATTCTGAACGAGAATCCCGTTCGCATGCTTCGCGAGGTGGATGTCCAGCGTCTCAAGGATGTTTCTGAAAATCCGGATTATCTGGCTGAATACGACCGCGTCATCAAGGCATTCAACAGTTACATGCGAAACAAGAACACCTGGTTTGCGCAGCATTTTCCCGAATTTCCCGACAAGACAGTCGCTTATTTCAGCATGGAATTCGGCATACACGAATGCCTGCCCGTTTATTCCGGAGGGCTGGGCATGCTGGCCGGAGATCATCTGAAATCCTCCAGCGACCTGGGCATCCCCATGGTCGCCATGGGGATCCTGTACCGAGAATCCTATTTCAATCAACAGATTGCGTCGAACGGATTCCAGCAATCCCAGTATGTGCGCAACGATTTTGACCGCCTGCCTGTTCGCCTCGTGCGCAACGGGGACAACGAACCCGTCACCGTCCGTGTGGAGGTGGACAACCGGGAGATCGGCGTGCGTATCTGGCGCGCCCAGGTCGGACGCGTGCCCCTGTATCTCTTGGACACGGACTATCACGAAAATACGCCGGAGGACAGAAAAATCACCGAAAGGCTGTACGTGGGGGACAGGGATTACCGCCTGATGCAGGAAATGGTGCTCGGTATGGGCGGCGTGCGCGTGCTCAAGGCGCTCGGTATCAAGCCGTCCATCTGGCATTTGAACGAGGGGCATTGCAGCCTGCTCGTCGCCGAAAGGATGCGCGACAAGCTCAAGAAGGACGGAAATATCATGGATGCCCAGGCCAGGGTGCGGTCGAGCACCGTGTTCACGACGCATACGCCCGTGCCTGCCGGAAATGAGGTATTCGTCCGTTCCCGCATCGAGGCCCATCTGAAAAACCTCTGGGAAGCCTTGAAAATCACGGACCAGGAATTCATGAGCCTGGGCCAGAACAGGTGGAATCCGGATCCCAATTCTTTCAACATGACCATTCTCGCCCTGAAATCCTCCGTGATGTCGAACGCGGTGAGCAAGCTGCACCGCAAGGTCAGCCAGAAGATGTGGAGCAACCTGTGGCCGGAGCTGCCCCCGGACAGAATTCCGATCTCCTCGATCACCAACGGCGTTCACATCCGAACCTGGATGGCAATGGACATGAAGCAGCTTCTGGACCGTTATTTAGGCGCGGATTGGCGGTACCATCAACATGAACCCGAATACTGGAAGGAGAAGATCGATTCCATCCCGGACAAGGACATCTGGATCACACACGAACATCTGAAACAAATACTCCGCCGTGACGTGCGCCTCAGGATACAGGCCCAGATGGAAAGAAACGGCGAACCTCCGGAAATCATTTCCAACATCTCCAGGCTATTGGACCAGGACGCATTGACCATCGGATTTGCGAGGCGCTTCGCCCAGTACAAGCGCGGCACCCTGCTGTTCCGGGACCGGGAGCGCCTGAAACGCCTCGTCAACAATCCGGACCGGCCCGTTCAGATCATCTTCGCCGGGAAAGCCCATCCGGCGGACCAGCCCGGCAAGGCGCTGATCCAGCAGATCTACCAGGAAAGCCGCAATCCGGATTTCCAGAGCCGCATCGTGTTCGTGGAAAATTACGACATGGGCATAGCCAGAAACCTGGTGGCGGGCGTGGACGTCTGGCTGAACACGCCACGCAGGCCCATGGAGGCAAGCGGAACCTCCGGGATGAAGGCGGCCTGCAACGGCGCCATCAATCTGAGCGTGCTGGACGGATGGTGGCGGGAATGCTACAACGGAGAGAACGGCTGGGCGATCGGGGAAGACCGGGAATATGACAATGAATGGGAGCAGGACGAGGCCGATTACCACTCCCTGCTCCGGCTGCTGGAGGAACAGGTCGTGCCCATGTACTATGACCGCCCCGAAACCAAGCTCCCCTGCCGCTGGATCGAGCGCATGAAGGCCTCCATGAAAACCGCGATCCCGCAGTTCAACACGCACCGGATGATCGAGGAGTATATGGAGAGCCTGTATCTTCCGGTGTTGAAAAAGAAAAAGACGAAAAAAGACAACCCTGCCTCATGATGCCGCAAAAAGCCTGAAGACGAAATCTTGGAAAGAAAAACAGTTTCAGGGCTTTTACGCAGACAGGGCCATCCCTCACCGGCTTGTTCCTGTCACAGGCCTCCACAGCATGTTGTCAATCAGGCGTGTTTTTCCGAAAAACACGGCCAGCGCGATCACTGCCGGCGAATCCAGACGGCTGACCGGTTTGAAGGATTCGGCATCTACCACTTCGACATAATCGATGCGGGCGGAGGATTTCCCTGCGATCATGTCCTGTATTCTCCCTTTGATCACCTCTGCACTCATTTCGCCTTTCCGGATGAGCCCTTCCGCCGTCTTGAGGGATTCATGGAGCACGGCGGCTTGCTTCCGCTCCACAGGCGAGAGATAGGCGTTGCGCGAGCTCATGGCCAATCCGTCCGGTTCGCGCACAATCGGGCCGGTGACGATTTCCAGATCGAGATCCAGATCCTTCACCATGCGCCGGATCACCGCTGCCTGCTGGGCGTCCTTCTGCCCGAACACCGCAACATGCGGCTTCACCGCGTGGAACAGTTTGAGGCAGACGGTCGCCACGCCCTCGAAGTGACCGGGCCTGGAGGAGCCGCAGAGATGTTCGGTGATTTCCCTGACGCGAACCGATGTCCGGAAGCCTTCCGGATACATCTCGCTGTCTGAAGGATGGAAGATCGCATCAACGCCCGCATCCGCAGCCAGCGCTTCGTCCCTTTCGAAGTCGCGGGGGTACCTGGAGAGATCCTCTCCAGGGGAGAATTGCGTCGGATTCACGTAGATGGAGAGAACAACCCGGTCCGACAAGGAGCGGGCGATGCGCACCAGGCTGAGATGGCCTTCATGCAGGAAGCCCATGGTCGGCACAAATCCGATGCGCAGGCCCTGCATCCGGTCCTGTTCCGAAGCGCCCTGCATTTCGCCCACAGTGCGGATGATTTTCAAGCCCCTCTCCTCGGATAAGCCCGGGATCCCTCCGGATTCATCACCTTCCGAAGGACTATCCACCGTTTTTTGAGGTCCATACCGTTTATGGATTTCGAAGGAAAAGATCTTGCCGGATATGATTCAGCTTTCCCCGGCGGACCGCTGCCATGGGGGGCCATCCCTCACTGTACCGATTCCTTCAGCTCCGTGGCCACAATGATTTTCGGAATCCCGCTCTGCTTGATCACATCCATGACCTCAACGACAAGGCCGTAACGAATGCTTTGATCCGCCTTCAGGATGATGCCCTGTTCGCCGATGAGCAGGGAAACGGTCTTCAGCTTTTCCGGGAGATCCGAAAGGGGGACCGGCTCGTTGTTGAGAAATATCCGCTCTTCCGGAGAGATGAACAGCGTGTATCCCTCCATCTTGACCGCCTCCTTCTGGGAGGACTTCGGCAATTCGAGCTTCATGCCCGGCTGTTCCAGAAAAGTGGAGGAAATGACGAAGAAGAGGAGCAGGAGGAACAGGACGTCGATCAGGGACGTGATGTTGATCCCGATCCTTTTTTTGGATTTCACCTGTATCTGCAAGACTGTCCCCTCCTAGCCCTTGATGACCGCCAGCGGTTTCATCCGGGCCGTTTTTTTGGAAAGGCCGGCCTGATGAACGATTTCCACCACATGATGGATGTCCTTGTACGCTTCGGGTGCCTCTTCCCGCAGCGTGTGCCTGCCGCGGCTCCGCACCTCTATGCCCTTCTCGCCGAGTTCCATGTCGATTTTCCGACCCTCCGTGGCCCTTACGGCCGCATGCCTGCTGAGCCTTCGGCCCGCGCCGTGGCAGGTGGAGCCGAAGGTCT
>JAFGEX010000278.1 GCA_016931355.1 bacterium | reverse complement strand
GGATTCCCGTGTCAAAGGCCGGCCCATCGATTTTATCTTTGTGTCCGAAGGGATTCATGTTTTCAATCACGGCACCCTGTCGGACAGCTTCGACGGCTCGCTTCCCTCGGATCATTTCCCGGTGCTGGCGGAAATCGCTCTGGACTGAGAGGGCCGGAACGTTTTGTGATTGAAGCTCCCCGGCAGCAAGCAACGGGGAATATGTGTTCTGTAAAAAAAACATTTGGTTTCGCTCGCCTTCGCCGGGGCAAGCCTAAGGGGGAAGGCGCTCGCCGTCAGATTTATGAGCGACGGCTGTCCGGCTTCATTCCACCGGACGCTTATCGCTGTCAGCTTGAAAACAAACCAGGGGGATAATGTCTTCATTCGACATCAGGCCGACCACTCCCGAAGACAGGAGCTGGATCATACCCTTCATTACCCGGCATTGGGGCGCGGATCATGTGGTCGTCCATGACACCCTTTACCGCCCGCATGAACTGCCCGGATTCGCAGCCATACAGAAAAGCATGCCGGCCGGCCTCGTCACCTATCATGTATCGGGAAAATCATGCGAGATCGTGACATTGGACAGCGAAAAGCCGGGCGAGGGGATCGGCTCCGCCCTGATCGATTCCGTGATGGAAGCGTGCCTGAAGACCGGATGCAAGCGGATCTGGCTTGTAACGACCAACGACAACCTGAGCGCCCTGGGATTCTATCAGAAACGGGGTTTCGTCCTGGCTGCGCTCCGGTGCAATGCGGTTGAAAGATCCAGGCGGATCAAGCCGTCCATCCCCTTGACCGGATCCGGAGGCATACCGGTCCGGGATGAAATTGAACTGGAAATGCTGCTTGAACGGCATCATTCCCCGACCGTCCTTTGAACCGGCGGCAAAAAGTTGCCGGAAGGAAGAAAATGGATTCAAAAGAAATCACTGTTGTCAAGGCTTTCATCCAGGCGATCAACAGCTGCAGCACCAGGCAGATGTCCGGCCTGATGACAGAGGACCATGTTTTCACGGATTCCGGAGGTAAAACCGAAACCGGCCGCGAAAAAATGCTCACCGGATGGGAAGGCTATTTCCGCATGTTCCCGGACTATCACATCGAAGCGGAGTTCATGCTCCAAAGCGGCGAGATGGTAGCTGTTTTCGGATCCGCCGCCGGCACGTACAACGGGAAGCGCGGACCTGTGCCCGAGAACCGGATTGAAATGCCCGCAGCCTGGAAGGCGGTTGTGGAGCATGGAAAAATCAAACTTTGGCAGGTCTATGCGGATTGGACCGAGGGGAGCAGGATCATCGATGAGGACGGGAAGGCCGGCTCCGGGTAATTGGAACCGGGATCGATGTATTCGGTAAAAAATCAAAACAAGGAGATTCCATACATGAAAATCTCGACCTGTCTGTTCTTCCTGTCCCTGTTATGCGCCTTGCCCGTTTCCGCACAATTCTCCCGCGAGGACTGGGAACGCGTCCAGAAAGAGAGCGCAGAGGATCACCGGCTGATGATGCGGATGCTGAACATCACGGAGCTGCGCCCCGGGCCTTCGGGCAATCCCAAGGATCCGAATGCAGCGAATTCGGACGAATCAAAGGCAACGCAGTATCACAGCCTGCCGGACCCGCTGGTTTTTAAAAACGGGGCCCGGGTGGAAACCCCTGAACAGTGGGAACAGCGGAAGCTCGAAATTTTCGAGGATTTCAACAGGGAGATTTACGGGCGTGTCCCCGAAACAACACCTGAAGTTCTTTGGACCGTTGCGAATGAGAAGGACACGCTGGAAGGGGATCATCCGGTTCGTATCAAAGAGCTGATCGGGCATGTGGATAATTCCGGATATCCGACGGTCAATGTGGATATCCGGATGACGCTCACCACTCCCCTGAACGCCGCGGCTCCTACGCCTGTGGTCATCGAATTCGGCTGGATTTTTCCGAAAAACTTTAGAATGCCGCAGCAGGAAGGCCCCACCTGGCAGCAGCAGGTCCTGGAAAAAGGCTGGAGCTGCGCCGTCCTGATCCCGAACAGCATACAGGCGGACAACGGAGCGGGTCTGAAGGAAGGGATCATCGGGCTTGTCAACAAGGGTCAGCCGAGGAAACCGGACGATTGGGGCTCCTTGCGGGCCTGGGCCTGGGGCGCGAGCCGCGCCATGGACTATTTCGAAACCGATCCTGCTGTGGATGAAAAACGTGTGGTCATTGAAGGCCTCTCCAGATACGGCAAGGCTGCGCTCGTGGCCCTGGCCTATGAGCCCAGGATCGCGATCGGACTGATCGGATCATCCGGAGCAGGCGGTGCAAAAATCCTGCGCAGGATATTCGGAGAGCAGGTCGAAAACCTCGCTTCATCCGGGGAATATCACTGGTTCGCGCCGAACTTCATCAAATATGCAGGGCCCTTGACCGCAGAGGATCTGCCTGTGGACGCTCATGAACTGATCGCGCTCTGCGCGCCGAGACCCGTGTTCATCAGCTCCGGGTCGCCCGAAGTGGAGGGGCAATGGATCGATGCGAAGGGCATGTTCCTGGCCGGCGTGCATGCGGGCCCGGTTTACGGGCTGCTGGGTAAAAAGGGGCTGGGCACAACCGAATTCCCCCCGCTCGGCACATCCCTGACGGACGGTGAAATCGCGTTCCGCCAGCACGAAGGCGGCCACACGGTTGGCCCGAACTGGCCCTTCTTCATCAAATACGCGGAAAGATATTTTTCCGAATAAACAGAGCGCCTTAATAATTGAAGCTCCCCGGCAGTGAGCTGCCGGGGAATCTTCTTTCTTTTAAGAAGAAGACATTTGGATTCTTTTGCTTAACCCACGGCAATCCGTGGACAATGGGCCCGTTGTCAGATTCGCCCGTTGATTGAGGATAAAATGAAACCTGGAAAAACAGTCCATCTGATTTTAACCATGCTCCTGACAGGCACGGCTTGTTGTTTGTTTGCCGCAGAGGATCTGATTCTGCCGACCATCGCGGCGATTGAAAACACAGACGGCCGTATCGAAATTTTTTACATCAGGACCCATGCTCTCTACCATCGCTGGCAGACGGCGCCGGGGGGGGCATGGTCCGGGGAATTTCCTTTCAGTGATTCCGCAGAGGGGGTTTATTGCGGAAAGGATGCGGACGGATGCCTCCATGTATTCATGATCCGGCCGGACAATCATTTGATGCTCATGCGCCAGACCGCGACCGGCAACGGCTGGGCTGATCCGTCGGATATGGGAGCACTGGCCGGATCCATTGCTCTCCTGAATGACATGGACGACAACCTTCATCTCTTCTACACAAGCCCGGACAATACCCTGTATCACCAATGGCAGGTCCCGCCGGATCGGCATTGGTCGGAAAAAATAAAACTGTCCGATGATGCCGTTACGGTCGCTGCAGGCATGAACCTGGACGGCAGACTGGAGGTGTTTTTCGCGGATTCAGGCGGCGCACTGCTTCACAAATGGCAGAATGCCCCGGGCGGCCCATGGTCTGAAGAGGCTTTCTTTGCCGCGTCAACAGTTCAAACAGCCGTTTGCCGGAATGCAGACGGAAGGCT
>JAFGEX010000277.1 GCA_016931355.1 bacterium | reverse complement strand
GATTCGCGGGCAAATACAATGTCTTTTCCTTGCAGATGAAGGTCTCCCGCCCCTGTCGGCCCTGAGACCGGCGAACCGGAGGCGCGGAGATCCGACAACGGTGGAACCAAAATCGTTTCCAATCCCCGATTCTAGAGCTCCTCAGCATCGCGAGATCGTTCATCCGGATGCGCGCTTGACGGAATCGAGACCGAAACGGAGGAGGATAAGGAAATGAAGGAGTTCATCGAATTCATCGCAAAGTACCTGGTTGACAATCCCGATCAGGTCCAGGTAGCGGAAGTGGAAGGGGAAAAGACGACGGTGTACGAATTGAGAGTGGGGCAGGGGGATCTGGGAAAAATCATCGGACGCAAAGGCCAGACCGCCAAATCCATCAGGACTCTGCTCACCGCCGCCTCGGCCAAGAGAGGCAAAAGGGCGGTTCTGGAAATACTAGAATAAAACCGTATCCTGTCAGCCGGAGGCGAATGGACCATTCCGGAAAAGCACTTTTTGTCGAAATCGGCAGAGTTGCAAGGGCGCAGGGTATCAAGGGCGAGATCCGCATCGATTCCTGGACGGACTGGCCCGAACGGTTTCTGGCCGGGGGCCGCATCTTCTTCCAGAATCAGGAAGGTGAAGGGACCTGGCATGAGGTGGTCCGCATGCGGTTTCAGGGCCGCACAGTCATCCTGAAACTGGAGGGGATCGACGACCGCGGCCAGGCCGAACGGCTTCGGGGAGCTGTACTCAAGATCAGAAATTCGGACCGGCCGCCTCTCGAAAAGGGGCGGTACTACATCGGGGACGTCGTCGGATTGACGGTCAAGACCGAAGGCGGCCGGGTCATCGGCAAAATAAATGAAGTGCTTAAAATGCCCGCCCAGGACCTGTACGTGGTCCGCGGGGCCAGCCGGGAAATCCTGATACCGGCGGTGCGGCAGATGATCAAGAAAATCGATGTGGAGGCGGGCATCATGGTCGTGGATCCGGTGGAAGGGCTTGTCGAAGATCATGAAGATTGACGTCCTTTCCGCCTTTCCCGAGCTGATCAAGGGCGCTTTTCAGGAAAGCATGCTCAAACAGGCCCGGAAGAAAAAGAAAGTCATCATCCGGATCTGGGACCTGCGTTCTTTCACAAACGACAAACACCGCACCGTTGACGATGCGCCGTACGGCGGCGGCCCGGGAATGATCATGAAGCCCGAGCCCTTCTTCGAAGCGTGGGACGCCCTGGCGGGACGAAGCGCGGGGAAGAAACCGCGCACCCTGTTCATGTCGCCTCAGGGGAGGCGCTTCGACCAGGACATGGCCGTGGCCCTGAGCCGCGAGGAGCATCTGGTTTTTTTATGCGGCCATTACCGGGGAGTGGACGAGCGGGTCGTCCGGGGGCTGGCGGACGAGGAAGTTTCCATCGGGGATTACGTGCTGACCGGCGGAGAGCCGGCCGCTGCAGTGATCATCGATGCGGTGGTCAGGTTGCTGCCCGGCGTGCTCGGCAACTTCGATTCGGCCGAGGCGGACAGCATCACGAGCGGCAGGCTGGATCATCCCCATTATACGCGGCCTGAGGAATACCGGGGGATGAAAGTGCCGGATGTCCTGCTCTCCGGCAACCATGCGGAAATACAGAAATGGCGGGAAGAACAGGCCCTGATCCGGACCCGGCAGAACAGGCCGGATCTTCTGGAGGCCCGTTCCCGCAGGCAAAGATAAATTTTATTTTGAATCTGAAAGCGAGCGCATCCCCCTTAGGCTTGCCGCGGGGTCAGCGAGTGGATAAAAACAATTTTCTTGCTACAGAATGAAGATTCCCAGCCGCTTGCGGCGAGGCGATTGAATTGATCAACCAGGAGGAGTTTCAATGACGGATCCAGTCATAACGGTTACGGCCGATCAGCTCAAGACGGACATCCCGGAATTCATCCCGGGCGACAGCGTGGACATCCATTACCGCGTGGTCGAGGGGGACAAGGAGCGCATCCAGGTCTTCCGCGGCATCTGCATCCAGAAGAGGGGTTCAGGGATCAACGCCACGTTCACCGTGCGCAAAATTTCCGACGGCGTGGGAGTGGAGCGTGTGTTTCCGCTTCATTCGAGCCGGATCGCCAAGATCGAGCGGACGCGCAAGGGCAAGGTCCGGAAGGCCAAGCTTTATTATCTGAGAAACCTGAAAGGCAAAGCCGCGCGCATTGATGAAAAAATCTGACGCGCCCTTTTCCATCAAGGTCAGAAGGCCGCTGCATCCCGATGTCCGGATGGTGGCCTTTTTCTTTTTGTCCGGAAGGGATTGACAGCCATGGAGATTTCCGGCATCAGGGAAAAACTCAGGCAGGTGCCGCAGCTTCCGGGCGTGTACCTGCTCAAAGATGAAACCGGAAAAATCCTTTATGTGGGCAAGGCCAAGACGCTGCGGAACCGGCTCCGCTCCCATTTCAAGCCGGGTGGCGGCGAGGATTTCCGGCATCACCGGATGATGGACCGGGTCCGGGATTTCGAATGGATTGTGACAGATTCGGAAGTCGAAGCCCTGATCCTGGAGGCGAATTTCGTCAAGGAGCACAGGCCGCGCTACAACGTCAACCTGAAGGACGACAAGAGCTTCCCCTACATCCGCCTCACGAACGAACCCTACCCCCGTGTGTTCATCACCCGGAAAATCGTGCGCGACGGGTCGAAATATTTCGGCCCCTATACGGATGTCGGAACGCTGCGCATGCTCATGGCAGCCATTCGCCGCATCTTCCCGATCCGGAACTGCGGCCTGAACATCACGGCTGAAAGCATTTCGCAGAAGAAAAACAGGATCTGCCTGATGTATCACATCCGGCGCTGCGGGGGGCCCTGCGAGGGCCATGTGTCCGAAGAGGCCTATGCGGAACAGGTCGGCCGTGTCGTCGCCTTCATCCAGGGCCGCGACGACGAGCTTTTGCCTGAGCTCGAGAAAAAGATGAAGGAGATGGCCGCGCATCAGCGCTTCGAGGAGGCTGCGGAGATACGGGATCAGATACGCGGGCTTTCCCTGTTCCGGTCCAGGCAGAAGGTGGCTGAACTGGATGCGGAGGACCGGGACATCTTCGCCGTGGCGGCGGAGGGTCCGGATGCGTGCGGCGTGGCCTTCAATGCGAGAAACGGCAAGATCATCAACCGCAGCCATTATTTCATGGAGAACGCCGGGAGCCGGCCCCTGTCCGAGGTGCTGTATTCCCTGGTCGAACAATACTATCTGCGCACGGATTTCATACCCGGGCAGATCTTCCTCTCCGAACCGGTCCCGGATGCGCCCCAGATCTCCGCATGGCTCAGCCGCAAGGCGGAAAGGAAGGTCGCGATCCATGTGCCCAGCCGGGGAAAAAAGGCGGGGCTCATGGCCATGGCCGTGCAGAACGCGAACCTGCTGCTCAAAGAGCTTCTCGCCCAGAGAGAGGCCGGAGGCCAGGCATCCGCCTCCGTGTCCTGCCTGCAGAAGGACCTGGGCCTGGAACATCCGCCCATGCGTATCGAAGCATTCGACATCAGCAACATCCAGGGATCTGAGCCTGTGGCTTCACTCGTGGTTTTCGAAAACGGAAAGCCGAAGAAGAGCGATTACCGGAAATACAAAATCAAGACGGTGCAGGGCATAGACGATTTCGCCATGATGGCGGAGGTGGTTGAACGCCGCATGACCGGTTTGCTCAAGGATCAGGCTGCAATGCCTGATCTTTTGATGGTGGACGGAGGCAAGGGTCAGCTTTCTGCAGCCAAGGAGGTTCTCGACAGGCTCGGGCTTTCAGACCAGCCCGTGATCGGACTTGCCAAGCGGCTCGAGGAGGTTTTCAAGCCGGGATTTCCCGATCCTCAAACCGTCCCCAAGTCCTCGCCCGGGCTTCGCCTGCTCCAGCAGGTGAGGGATGAGGCCCACCGCTTCGCCGTGACATTCCACAGATCCCTCAGGTCCAAAAGGACCCTGCATTCAGCGCTCGACGACATACCCGGCGTGGGGGAGAAGAGGAGGAACGCGCTGCTCAGAGCCTTCGGATCCATGGACGGCATCCGCTCCGCCCCTGTGGAAGCCGTTGCAGGCGTTCAGGGGATGAACCGGAAGACTGCGGAGGCTGTTAAAAAAGCCCTGGAACCATGAAAATTCGGTTGATCATGACGAAATTTCAGGGTTCGCATAGAACTGATTGATCATACAGGGTATTTGATGGAGGGGCAGGCACGGGGGCCTGCTTCTACAAGGCATGTGCTGGATATGGGTGCTAAGGGTTGTGCACGACATTGATGGGTTTATGTGGGAATAGGATCATTGATGAATTTTGGATTACGGACCCTTGCCTTCCAATACGCCGATCCGCGCTTCATGATCTTCGAGCGTGTTTTCATGCCTGTTGAAGGCGTGGTTGAACTCGATCATCTCGGTCTTCACATCCATGAGGTTTTTGGCCAGCCCGTCCATTGAATTCATGACTTCGTTGAAGCGCTCGCGGGTTTCCTGCTTGAATTCGTTGAGATCCGCGGATACCTGAACCACAGCGACGGCGACATGCTCGATTCTCCTGTCAAGCTTGTTTTCGACAGAGTCGATTCTACCGGTCAGTTCGGTCCTGACCGTCGCGATTTCCTCCCGCAACTCAGCCTTGAATGAGGTTGTCAACTCATTCTTGGAAGCCGTGATTTCCTTTCGGAGTCCGGTTTTGGTGGCGGCGATTTCTTTCTGAAGTTTTTTCCCCGTTTCTGTTAATCGCGCCTTCAATCTGGTTTCAACACCTGAAATTTCTTGATGCAATCCATCGGCTGTTTTTTTCAGGTCTGCTTTTGTCGCAGAATCGTTCTTCATGCTTCCTTCCCCTGATTTTTGGTAATGGGCCGATTGCTGATAATAACCATTCAAGTTTTTAAATGCAAGTCTAAAAACACGATAGGCGCCGGAGGAAACCAGGGTTTCAGGCATGCTTATTCGCCGGGCAAGGAATGCCTGCCTCTTGCCTTTAAAAGAAAAAGTCCTTGACAATGTTGCCTGTGTTAGGCATTTTTCTGTCTGGGAAAGCCGTTCCGATTCATCAAATTTCGAGGAACCTGTGATCTCCGAAAAAATCAAAAAGCGCGAACAGCTCGTTCCTATTTGCGAAGTCTTCCGGAAGCAGGGAAAGAAGATCGGTTTCACCTCAGGCGCGTTCGACCTCATGCATGCGGGGCATGCGGATTATCTGGAAAAGGCGAAGGCGATGTGCGATGTCCTGATCGTGGGCGTCAACACGGACGACTCCGTCCGCTCGTACAAGGGGCCGGGAAGGCCCTTTGTGCCGGAAGATCAGCGCATCCGGCTGGTGGCTGCGCTCGAATCCGTGGATTTCGCCTTCCTGTTCGGCGAGCGCCGCAATCAGAAGAACATCGAGGCCCTGAAGCCTGATTTCTACATCAAGGCCGGGGATTATGATGCAGGTAGCCTGACCTCCAAGGAGACGGTGGAGCAACACGGCGGCGAAGTGCGCATCATCCCCATGTTGCCTGGGGTTTCCACCACGGCCCTGGCGGAAAAGATCGCGGGTTCCGCCTCTTCCAGGGAGCGGTTCCGGGAGGAGGAGGGAGCGGCGCATATTGAAAGGCGGCCTGCCAAGACCGCCCCGGCTCTTTTCCTCGACCGGGACGGGACCATCAACGAGGAAATCCTCTATCTGCATGACGTGAAGGAGCTCAGGATTCTTCCGAATGCGATACCCGGCATTAAAAAGTTCCAGGACATGGGATACCGCATCGTCATCATCAGCAATCAGCCGGGCATCGGCATGGGCTACTACTCGAAGCAGGATTTCTACAGGATCAACAGGGAAATCCTGAAAAGCCTGTCTTCCGCCGGCATCCTGGTGGATAAAATTTATTTCTGCCCCCATTCCAAGTCCGAAAAATGCGAATGCCGGAAACCGGGGCAGGCGCTTGTCCAAAGGGCGAAGGAAGAGCTGAACCTGGATCTGTCCCGCAGCGTGTTCATCGGGGACAAGACATCGGACATGGAAACCGGCCGCAGGGCGGGCATGAAAACCGTGCTCGTCCGTTCCGGCTTCAGGGGCGAGGACGGGGAATTCCCCGGCGAACCGGATTTCCGCGCGGACGACATCCTGGACGCCGCCGGCCAGGTTCTGGGTGCGGAGAGGCGGGCTGAAGGCGGCCGGTGAGGCGGCAAGTTGTTTTGTGTTTATCACCTCCGGGAGGACGATCCATTTCCGTCCGTTCCCAAAAGTCAATGCCTTTGGGAAATTTCGAAGCAAGAAGTCCTCCCGGAGGTGATTGAAACGGGTTTCATCAGGATGGCCTTGATGCCATTGAGGAGGTGACTGGACATGGACATCGGTAATGTGTTTCTGGTTGCCGGGATCGTGAGTGCTCTCTGGGGCGTGACGGATTTCATCTTCATCGCAGCTGCCCTGGACAAGCGGGGCATACCCGTCAATCCGCTCCTTTTCAGGCTGTTTTTCTTCCGCTATCTGAACCAGTACAGGAAGGTGACGCTTCAGGAGACCGGCAGGGTCGGCGGCTTTTATTATTCGTTCATCATCGCCATGAACCTCGCGCTGGTCTTCTGCGTTGCAGGATTTATTGTCAGGTCATTCTAGCTTTCGCCATCGCCGGAACCGGCAAGGCTGAAAGCAGCATCACTTCTGCAGGACAACAAGAGGAAAAGAAGCATGAACATCATCGCCGTTCTGCTGGGCATTGGCGCCGGCGTCGCTCTTCCGGTCTGGACCGGGCTCAAGATCAAAAAGAAAGGCCATGAGAAATGGGCCCGGGCTGTTTTCATCGCGATCCCGTTCGGATTGGCATTGCTCATGTCCTTCATCGCCTGGATCGCCATACAGCCCCGTCCGCTTCCAGGAATGAGCACCGGCATGGGTGCGGGCGGGACCTTCTGGTCCACGGAGAAGAAATGCGGGAATTGCGGCAGGCCCGTTTTATACACCGCCCGCGCAGGGGAAAAATGCCCCCATTGCGGCGTGATCTGGTCTTTTGAAAGAAACATACAAAAATAGGAACGCAGAATACTGTGTCCTTTCATACCCTCTCTGACCACGGCAGGATTTCAATGGCCGCAATTGAAGCTCCCCGGCAGCGGGCTGCCGGGTGCACCTCAATCACCTCCGGGAGGACCGTCCCCCTCGAAATCCAAAGTATTGATTTTTGAGAACGGACGGAAATGGATAGTCCTCCCGGAGGTGATGAATCAAAAGATTCAATAAAAAAATCCGCCCCCTGAAAAGAAGGGCGGATTTTTTTTACCCAATCCAAATTCTTGCGGTCAACGGACCAGATGCATGCGCCTGGATTCCCTGTTTTTTCCCTGCTCGAGCAGGCAGATGTACATCCCGCTGGCCACCGGCATGCCGGAACGGTCCCTGCCGTCCCAGACCAGGTCGCGCTGCGTGCTGGCCGCTGCCGCTTCCCCTTCGTAAAGAATGCGGATTTTCTCACCCAGTAGATTATAAACGGATACTGATACAGGCCCGGGCTCCTTGACGGAAAAGCGTATGGTGGTTTCAGGATTGAAGGGATTGGGGAAGTTCTGATGCAGTTTGAATTCCGCCGGGCCGGCGAATCTCCCGTCGTTGATCCCGGACAGCGTGGATGAGTATGCAATCCATTCCAGGCCCGATGTATTCGGACTGGCTGCGCAGTCACGTATGCCGCTCACGGACAGGGAAAAATCGCCGTATCCGTGCGAAGAGGTCTGCAGATACACCCTGACCCCGGACTCATCCATGGATGCGGCGATCACTTCAATGCCCTGTATGCCGTAATGGGAGGTTTCAGTTGCGGTTTCCCTGTCGAGTTTTTTGTCGAAGGTCAGGACCAGAAGTTCGCTTCCCAGAAGCACGGCGGACAGGACGCGGGGGCCTGTTGCGCAGACGGAGACCGGCGCATTGTTTTTTATGATCAGTTCAGGGGAGAAATCGCTTTCATTACCCCATGCGTCGCAGGAGGTCACGGACACATAATAAACAGTCCCCTGTTCCAGGCCGGTCATTTCGTACGAATTCGTCTTGCCCAGTTGAACAGTGTCGCAATAGACGCCGGAGGAAAGGCCGCTGTACACGCGGAATCCGGCTATATCCGGGCAGGACTCGCATTCCCAGTGAAGAACGACGGGGAACAGGGGACTTGCAAAGAGGGAGGAGAAGAGCAGCGCCCAGATGAGGGCGCCCCTGAACAGAAAAGCCTTGGTTTTCAACCCAATCCTCGCTTAAAATTCAATTCACCCATGTATTGCTCAGGCAATGCCGGTGCCAGGAAATCGGCAAATTTACAAGATGTTGATTATGAATTACTTGCGGAAGGGCCTAATGGTAGGGATTTATCATTGAACCGGAAAAAATTTCCGGGTTGTGGATTCAGGATTTCCGGGTTTGGAAAATAAAATCCCTGAGCGAAATCTCCTCGTGAAGGGCGCCCTCAGGCTGAAAAAGCCGAATGTCGTTCCAGATAGTGCGACGCAGTTCGAAGAATTCGGGGCCGGATGAATCTGACAGCGAGTGCATTCCTCCCTAGGCTTGCCACGGGGTAAGCGAGCGAATACAAACAAATTTTTCCCTGCAGATCGAAGATTCCCCGGCAGCTCTTTGCCGGGGAGCTTCAAACACACCTTGATGTATCCATTCTGTAATCTGGTGGGTAATGTAACTGGGATGTCTTCCGTCCATGATCGAATTGCAAAAATGATCGATGATACCAAATTTTTTCATGCTGGGAGAATCACAACGACCCCGGGGTTCTGAATGCGGGGTTCTGAATGCGGAAAAGCCGGGTTGACTGGCTGTGATACGGCCACGGGGTTCCCGGTGCACCATAAAAATTCCCCGGGATCCATGCGACCCCGGGATTCTGAATGCGTCCAGAGCGTTGACTTTTAAGAACGGACGGAAATGGATAGACCTCCCGGAGGTGATGAAAAAAACCCCGGGATCAAAACGACCCCGGGGTTCTGAATGCGGAAAAGACGGACGGACAGGCTATTTTTTAGTTTTCTTCGGCAGATCGTCCACCCATTTGAAAATCTTGTCGTAATTGTACTTGGCGGTTTTATAGACCAGGCCGTCCTCCTGGACGTTCATGTAGAAGCCCTTGTCCTTTTCATACGCCTTTCCGAAAATGACCGCATCCTGCGGGCCGTCGGGTTTGCGGAATACCACGTAATTCGAAGGCCGGTCGAATCCGTACCTCGAACTCTTGGAGAGATCGTTCAGCGTATTGCCGATCCTGTCCACCAACTCTGTGCCGCGGATCTCGGTCACATCCCTGAGGAAGTTTTCCACTTCCTTCTGATCCAGACCGATTTCCTGCCTTCCCCTGACCAGCACCCATTCCGTTTCCTTCTTCACGGTTTTAGTCGTGTCGTCCGCTGCAGGCGGCACTTCCTTTTCGACCTTCCGGATGACCATTTCCCTGCCGCCTGAAACCAGGCCGACCAACGCCAGGTCCTTGGATTCCTTGTCCACTGCCAGGAGGTCCACGAAGGAATCGTCCTTGAACCGTGTCAGGGTGTCCGGGCTGCCGTAGATGTTGAGGTCCGACAGAAGGTCCCTGTCCACGAAGTAAACCTTCTCCTTGTCCGCGATGCGGATGAAGCCGCTGCCCGCGTCTTCCGGTTTTTTTCCGATGATCAGATTGGCCAGCGTCTTGCCGGTCTCGTCCTTCAGGAGCATGTGTACGCCTGACGCGTCGGATATGCCGTACTGGTCGAAGTGTTTGGGATCGGAAGAACGAACCTTCCCCGTCATTTCCAGCACGTCCTTGACCAGTTTGTCCATCTTGTATTTCTGGGCCTTGGCCCCGAAGCGCGTTGTGATGCGCCAGACGTCGTCGCGCTTGACGAAGTTCATCCGCGCGGGTTCGGATGCGCCGGTTTCCTTGTACACATCCATTTCCCTTACATCCTCCTCGGCCACGCCGATGACGATGCTTTGCACGAGATCGTCGATGTTCACGGACCTGTGCCTCGGCTTGGTCACGAAGAACAGGAGCAGGAGGAAAGCGAACACCCCTGCCAGAATTTTCAGCTGTTTTTCATTCATGGGCGTTTCCCCTGAGTGTTGTCGTTTATTTCGCCTTTCTCCGGATATTGATGAAGATGCCGGCTGCGATGAACGCCAGCGCGGGCACCCATACCACCAGGAACTTGGAGACCGTCTTGCCTGCGCTGCTGGTTTCCTTGATGCGCCGTGCCGTGATGTTCTTGGACCGGATGTTGATCAATTCGTCGCCCAGCGTCAGTGCGTCCACGCAGTTCACGAGAAGCGCCCTGTGGCTGGATATGGATTCGAGCATGTCGCTTTTGAACAGGTTGCTGCAGCCCAGGATGCAAAGCTTGTTTTCCGGCGATTTGCCGGCGAGCCCTGTCGTATCGCCCGCTGTCTCCTCGCCGGATTCGGTTTCACCGCTTCGCCATTGCGGCACCGGACCCTGGGAGAATCGGGGCGTGAACCGCCCCTCCAGAAGCACGGCAAGCGGCTGCCTTTTCAGGCGGTCCCCGTCGGGCGGGAGCGCCTCATCCACGGGTCCGTATCCGTAACCGGAGCGGGTCCAGCTCGTATTGCTGGATGTGAAGAGGACGCGTTTGGCAATGTCGTTCTCTTCCAGGCGCTTGTCGTCCGTCAGGAGCCTTGTCCCGTACATGTAGAAGATGTCCGAGATCTTATTGGATATGGACGTCTCCCTGCTGATGTTCTCGGACTGGATGCGGATCAGCACCGGCTTGGTGACCGGCTCCATGCGCTGCTC
>JAFGEX010000276.1 GCA_016931355.1 bacterium | reverse complement strand
CGGTCTTTTCCATGATCCTGCGCGCGATGCGGATGGGATTGGGAAAATTCCGCAGCGCAGCCACTGCGCCTGCCCTGAAGGCCGCGCCGTCCATGATGGATGCGTCCATTTCAATGGAGCCGTCCGTGTTCAGGATGGAGCCCTTTCCCGCGTCGAACACAGGATCATCCTCCATGAACGCCACGGACTGTTCCACCGCATCCACGGCGCTCCCTCCTTTTTTCAGAACCGTCCATCCGGCTGAAAGCGCGGAACGGATCCCGTGCCTGTGATCGTCCAGCTCCTCATCGGAAATGGCCCACGCACCGCCGTGAATGACCAGTGCCGGAATTTTCTTTTTCATTCGACATCCTCGGTGTTAAACAGAACGGGATTGAAGATCCCCACGCCGGAGGCGGGGGATTTCCACCCTTCAGGGACTGAAGAATCCCCGCTCCGGAGACGGTGATTTCCGCCCTGAAGGGACACGGCATCCGGATTCGCCCCTGTCCCCCGCCTTCGGATTGAAACTCCCCGGCAGCGAACCGCACGGGGATCCCGGTTCTGCGGATAAATCGATATTCGTTTTCGTCCGCTTGCCCCGGATCAAAGTCAGCTGCTTGCCCAAGGACAAGGTCCGGTGCATCCCAGGCGGCCGGTGCGGGAAACAGGCTGGTGTTGAGATCGAAGCTCGCCGGCATCCCGCTGCCGGGGAATGCGCCCACTTTCAGATCCCGCGCCTGAAACTTTACGGAATTTCCTCCGTAATAACAAAAAACAGGAGACGGAACATGGAATTGCTCGCACTCATAGCCGCCGTGTTCATAGTTGCTTTCTTCATCCGGGGGATATTCTTTCTGATCAAGGCCGGGCTTTTCATCCTGTGCCTGCCGCTGATCATTGTGGGCGGCATCCTGATCGGCCTGGCCGCCATCCTGTTCGTGCCGATCGCCATCATCGGCGCCGTTTTTTCCGCAGTGGCGGGCATCGCAGGCTGCGTGCTGCTCCCCCTCCTGCCCATCATCCTGATCGGGGCGGGATTGTACATACTCCTGAAGGGGTCCCACTCCTGATCCGCTCTACCCCCTCTGAACCAGCAGCAGGATCAGCACGGCTGCGAACAACAGCTCGATGAAAATACCGGCGATGACAAAACGCCAGCGCGTGCCTTTGGAAGGTTTCCACTCCGCATCGAACGCCACTTTTTCCGTGAAGGCCTTCAGCTGCATCGCCAGTTCAGGTTTGAAAACCGACGCCACCAGAATCAAACCCATGAGCAAAATCAGAATGATGTAGAGTTTCATTCCCTCTCCCTCCCCATGCCGGGTCAATTCCTCTGTTGACACTTTCCGGAAGCGAGCCGCCGGATCATGCTCGGTCTGTTTTTGACCTGCAACGCATTTTCAAGTCGCGCAGCAGTGAGGCGCGCCCTCATCCCCGCCGGCCGGCACCGGGGGATGCGCCCGCTGACGGACTTAAGGCCTGCGGTACAGGTGGTTCAGCCAGAACCGCATCAACCAGGGCCCGTAAACAGCCTTTCTGCTTACGATTTCCCATCCGCGGGCCCGGGCGTGCCACTTGAGAAAAAAATCCGGATGCACGGCCACCGGATGCCCGAACAGGGAGAGAAGCGGGATATCGGCCCAGGTATCCCCGAACGCAACGGAATTCGGGAAATCGACCGCTCTGCCGCCGAGAAGCTCGTTCAGAATGGTTATCTTCCCCTTATAATAAGGATAGGGTCCGATGATCTTCCCGGTCAGTTTTCCGTCTTTCACTTCAAGCCTGGAACAGAGCCCGCCGTCCGCCCCCAGTTTCCGGATCAGGATGTCCAGGATGAAATCCAGGGTTCCTGAAACCAGGTAGATGCGGCAGCCCTGCTTCTTTAAATCCTCCATGCGCTGCACAAGCGTCCGGGAAAGCCGCGGCCCGAGCCGCGCATCGAAGAATTCCGGCATGAGGCCGCGGATAGACTCGACCGGAATGCCCCGCATGTAATACCGGTTTTTCAGAACCGCCCGGTTGACGCCCAGCGGCAGGAAGAAAACGAGCCTGGCCAGGGAGTGGAGCAGATACCGCCAGCGCAGCATCCTTTTGCCGATCAGGAAACCCAGAAGCTGGGTTTCGGCGGACGTGCCTTCCAGCAGGGTCCAATCCACATCGAAAACAGCTATCCTGGGGATCTGGGGGTCAGGGCCCGGCAATGGGAAGCTCCTGGAGATCACTCCCTGGCGGATGGTACCCGCCACGCTTCAGAACCCGATCAATGGGACATGTCCGCAATCATGCTCTCCTGAAGCCGCGCCTGATCAATGGGAACAATGCCGACCTCTCCGCACACGATGCCTGCCGCATGATTGGCCAGGGTTGCGGCCTCCTTGAGACTCGCGCCTGCAGTCATGGCAACCGCCATGGTGGCGATGACCGTGTCACCCGCCCCGGAAACATCATGAACGCGCATGGCCCTTGTCGGCACATGAACCGGCTCCTCCCCCCTGGGAAACAGGATCATGCCGTCCTCCCCGAGCGTGATCATCACGGCCCCGGCGTCCAGCTTTTCGAGCAACTGGGCTCCTGCCCGGGCAAGGGCTTCAGGCGAATCCAGGCTGTATCCAAGCCGGTCTGCAGCTTCCTTCCGGTTCGGCTTGAAAAGCGTAACGTTGCGGAACGCAAAAAAATGATCGAATTTGGGATCCACCAGCGTCATCCTGCCGCTCCGGTTCGCGATGTCAATGATCTCCCGGATCAGCCCCGGCACCAGAAGCCCCTTGTTGTAATCCTCGAGTATGACCGCATCCACGTCCGCCAGAATATCCTCGACAAACCGGACCAGGCTCTTCTGTATCCTGGCGGGGATGCCCTCCTTGACTTCCCAGTCGATGCGCACGACATGCTGGCTTTCCGCGATGATGCGCGTCTTGACCGTGGTAGGCCTCTGGGCGTTTCCGATGACGCCGTCCACAGGGAATCCCCTGTCCCTGAAAAGCTGCATCAGCGTCCTGCCCGCCTCGTCCTCGCCGACCACGCCGATCGGGATGACGCGGGCGCCCAGCGTCTGCACGTTCAGGGCAACATTCGCGGCGCCGCCGAAGCGCATCGTTTCGGAGACCACATCCACGACCGGCACCGGAGCCTCCGGCGAGATGCGGGAAACCCTGCCCCAGATGTACTTGTCCAGCATCAGGTCGCCGATCACGGCTATTTTTTTGGATTCGAACGCCTTGAAAAGGGCGTCCAGCCTGCTGCGCGTGAATGCGATCATGAACGGACCGGCCTTCCGGAAATCTTCCCTTCCAGCTTTTCCATCAAACTCGAAGAATACTTTTCGATTTCCAGGACGAAATCCTCCACCTTGTGCGTGAAATAATTGTACGCCACGAGGGCGGGGATCGCGATGAAAAGCCCGACCACGGTTGTGATCAGGGCCTCGGAAATGCCGCGGGAGAGAAGCTGGGTCTGGCCGAGCCCGCTCGTCACAATCACATCAAAGATCTTCATCATGCCGAGCACGGTGCCCAGAAGCCCCAGAAGGGGGGCCACGCCTGCAATCGTCTCCAGCACCGCGAGGTACCGTTCCAGGTAGCGCATCTCCTGGCGGCCGGCATCCAGAATCGCCTCCTTGATGGAGGCCCTGTCCTTGCCGCGGTTGGCCAGGCATACCCTGAGAATGTTGAGGAAAGGCCCGTTTTTCTTTTCGAGCCTGTTGAACACGGTTTCGACTTCCGCGGGAGTCTCCGCGTTCTCGACCAGGATCACGACTTCCGGGTCCAGGATGCGCTTCCTGCGCAGAACAACGGCCCTCTCGATGATGACGGCGAGGGCGAGGACAGACGAGAGCAGCAGCGGGATCATCATGATTCCGCCTTTGACCAGAAACGACCAGATCTCGGACAACATGCAACTCTCCAGCGTTTAGGGATTGTTCAGGATAAGATACTGAAAACGGGCGGTGATCTCAAGAAAATCTTCAGGAAAATTCCCAGGCAGCGGGGGAAACGGCGCCGATGTTTCCACAGCCTTCTGGCTGGTCTCCACCAGAACCTTCTCCCCCCCGTATTCCAGAAGTTTCGGGCCGACCAATGTGCCGTCGCGCAAAATACGGAAACGGAGTACATTGTTGCCGCCGAGCCCGAGGTAGGTGAAGGCCTGCGGCGGATAGATGTTCCGCTGTATCCTGCGCCTGAGCTCCAGAAGATAGGGCGCGAAATCCCAGGCATAGGTGTTGAGCTGAAATCCGCCGAACTCGACCGCGCTGGACCGGCTCTGGTCCTGGGCCGGAACCTGCATGCCGGAGGGCGAAGCGCCGCGTACCAGCATTTCCCTGCTGAAGGGCACTGAAGGCCGGGCCCGGACCTGCAGGCCGGTCCTGTCCCGGTCTTCCGGAACCAATCGGGAATCCGTCTGCTGCCGCAAGTCCTGGCCCGGAGGCGGCTCATGTGTCTGAACGGCCGCAATGCCTTCACTGTAAGGCCTGTCCGTCCGGTCCATCGGTTGGGTCATGGCATCCCTGGCAACCGCATCCTTGTCGGAATAATGATCCGCCTCCGCAGGCGGCACACGGCTTGCCTCCTGCGTCTCGACGATGTCAAAGACCATACGCTTCGACGCCTGGCGCTTCTCCGGCCTGACCGGCAGGGAGATCAGACCCAGTTCATCCCAGAAGCCGTGGGAAAGCAGAATCAGGATATGGATCAGCAGGGAAAGAAAAAGCGCCCGGCCGAGATAATTCCTGTTCAAATGACGGATTCCTTCAACCAATGGATGTATTTCTCCGATCCATCCGCAATGGGCCATGCGATGATTTCCGGGACTTCATAGCTGTGCAGTGCCTGTACCGCTTCCCGAATACGCGGGAAAAGGATCCGGGCCGATTTGACCAGCAGCAGAACCTCTTTATCCGTGCAGACTTTCCCTCCCCACCTGTAAACGGATTTTACGCCCGGAAGGATGTTCACGCAGGCAGCCAGCTTTCCGCGGACAAGCGCATCCGCGATCTTTTCCGCTTCCTTCGTCCCGGCCGCGGTGACGAGCACGACGATGCAATCCGTCATGCCGGCTTTTTTCCCAGTCATGTCTGTTCCCTTCAGATCAAAAAGACCCTGCGTCACGGACAGCGGACAGGCCCGGAATCCTGTATGCAGGGAGCTTCAAACACCTGCCCTGAACAGGGACACTCCCCTTTTGGGGCAGTTCGACTATGTGTCTCAGCCTGCACATCCTTAGAGATCCGGCGGAACATCCCGCGGTCCGCCGGGGTTTCATCTCATAAATGCCCTTGAGACCTGCATGAACCGTTGGACCTTCGCATTTGCCGTATCCGTCATCCTGCATCTGGTGATCCTCTTCCTCTGTTCCGGGAAATGGAAGGATTTCGAAGAAAGGCGCCTGCTCAAGCTCGTATTAACGGAAGATTCTGATCCGTCCGCAGTCACACCTGAATCCGGGCCCGCCTCTTCCGGCCGACCGGACAGGGAATCCGAAGCGCATGCCCCACCCGTCGAAAACCGGATGCAGCTCCTGGACACGGTCATTGCCCACAGGCCCTTCTCCCTCAGGCATCTGCTGTCCCCATCCAGGTCCTGGGATGAAGAAGCGGACCGGGAAAAAAAGGACGATTCACAGGAAGAACATGAAAACGCCCTCCGGTCCAGGATCCGGTCCTGGAGCACGCAGCCGGACGACGCTGCGGGCGGCACGGACATCGCAGGCGATTACATCCGGAATAAGACGGTGCCTGGCATGATTCAGGCGTCCCGCAATCCGGCGCCCGGGAGAAAGGAAAAAGAGACCGCGCCCCGCTTCGATTTCATCCCGACTCTGAGCCAGGTCCAGGCCCTGTGCCTGCTGGGCGAACAGGACGGCGCCACAGGTCCGGAACTCTACTCGCAGACCGGAACCGGAGCATGCACCCTGGAAACCTGGGAAAGGGAAATGGAAATCCTCCTGGAAAAGGGTTTCGTCAGGCGCAAACTCGTTTCGCCCAGGAACGAACTCACCCTGTTCGGCTTTCCGGTCGAGCTCAGCTCCAAAAACCGGAGAAACCGCATCTACAGATACGAGCCCGCTGTGACGCGCGGCGATATCCTCACCTACCTGAATTCCAGGCGTTTCCTTTTACTCGACAGGATTCACAGGGCAGCCCGCGACTCCACGGCGCTCGCCGGCGAACTGGCCCGCCTTGAGGAAAAAATCCTCATGCTCATGGAGTCTCTCTCAAATCCAATCCTCCCTCCTGTACCACGCGACAGTGCCGGGAATCCCGGCCAGGGATGAAAAGCGGGGCCTGCATCCCAGCATGGTCCTGATCCTTTCCCCGCTGCAAACCCAGCTCCGTTCGCGCAATTCCTTCACCTTCTGAAGGCTCAGCAGGGACGGCTTCCGGGTCCACCGGGAGACCATCTCCTGGCAGGCGGCCGCAACTGTCAGCGCAGCAAAGGGCACCCGGAGGGTGAACGCCCTTTTTCCCATGGCATGGGCAATGGCAGAGGCCAGATCCGAATAGGAAACACATTCGTCCGAGACCACAAAAAAAATCCGGCCCCGCGAATCCGGATGGCCTCCGGCAGCCAGGCAGGCCTGAATCAGATCGTCCACATAAACCAGGCTGGCGTAGCGTGAGCCCCACCCGAGCGCAGGGTTGATGCGCCGGGCAATCAGTTTGAAATAGATGAGAAAGTCCGTGTCCCTGGGCCCGTAAACGGGCGGAGGCCTGAGAATGGAGACGGGCAACCGGTCCGAATAGGACAGACAGTTTTTCTCCGCCTCCAGCTTGCTCATGCCGTACCAGGATACAGGTTCCGGCTCCATGTCCTCCCGAACCGGAGCCCCGGTCCGGCTTGGGCCCGCAGCTGCCAGAGAGGAGATATAGACGAATTTTGCGATGCCCGGAGCAGCCTCTGAAACGGCGGAGAGCAGGTTTTCCGTCCCCCGGGCGTTCGCACGGAAATAGGATTCACGGCTGTTCGCGCGGGTCACGCCTGCCAGATGAAAAATCCTGTTTACGCCCCGGACGGCGCGCAGCAGGGAAGCGCGGTCCGACAGTTCGCCGGACGCGAATTCGACGGGCAATCCTCTGATCCATCTCAGGTCGCTCGTCCTGCGCACCAGGCAGCGTACCCGGCTTCCTTCAGCCAGCAGGGCGGACACCAGATGGCTGCCGACGAAACCGTTCGCCCCTGTAACGAGGGTCATGTCCATTGCATCCAATCCCTTTTCAAACCGGGTCCGGCGGAAAGCCGCATCCGGAGGTCCGGCCGGTTGATTTTCCGTGTCCGGGATTTTGACGCTCCCGGACGCGCAAACATTGACAGTTCATGAAGGATGGGGATTGTCCCTGCCGTATGTCTCGGTCATTTCAGACAGTTTGCCGAACGCAGCCGCATCGAGCCGGCCGGGCTCGAGCTTCCAGCGCCAGTTGCCAGAATAAACGGCCGGATTGTTCATCCGGTGGCTCCCGTCCAGGCCGAGCATGTCCTGAACAGGGAAAATGACCGTGTCCGCCACGGACATCATGCAGAGCCGTATCATATCCCAATGCAGTGCTTCGGGCTGCACCGGCCTCCCGATGTAACGGGCGACGCGCCTTCTCTCCTCGTCGCCGATTTCGTTCTTCATCCAGTCCTGGAGGGTGTTGTTGTCATGCGTGCCCGTGTAAAAGAAACAGCGCCGGATCACATTGTGCGGGATGTAGGGATTCCGGGTCCAGTCGCCGCCGAAAGCGAACATCAGGATTTTCATGCCCGGCAGTTGGTATTTTTCCATGATTTCAACCACGTCCGGTGTGATCACGCCCAGGTCCTCCGCGATGATCGGCATATCCGGAAATTGCTCCTTGAGCTGGCCGAAAAAGACATCCGCCGGAGCCTTGGACCAATGCCCGTTCACGGCTGTCTTTTCCCCAGCCGGCACCTCCCAGAAACCGACGAATCCCCTGAAATGATCGACGCGCACAATGTCAAATAGTTTCAGGTTGTGTCCGATGCGGCCGTTCCACCAGGAAAACCTGTCCTTCAGCATGGCGTCCCAGTTGTACACCGGATTCCCCCAGAGCTGTCCTGTTGCGCTGAAATAATCCGGCGGGCATCCGGCCAGGAAAACCGGCTGCTTTTTTTCGTCGAGCTTGAAAAGGCCTGAATGGGCCCAGACGTCCACACTGTCATAAGCCACGTAAATGGGGATGTCCCCGATGATGCGTATGTCGCGGGCATTGCAGTAGGATTTCAAATCCGTCCACTGGCGCATGAACAGGAACTGCAGGAACTTCGCCTTTTCCATGTCCTCCCGAAGATCTTCTGCGGCCCGTTTCAAGGCTTCGGGATCCCGGTCCCTGAATTCTGCAGGCCAGAGAGACCAGGTCTTGCCCTGGAATCGGGCCTTCAGCGACACGAACAGGGAATAGTCGTCCAGCCACGCTCCCTGCTCCCTGCAAAAGGACTCGAAGGACGGATCCGCCCCCCTGGTTTTAAAAATGCCGAAGGCGCGGGTGAAAAGCCGGTTCTTGTACGCAATCGCAGCAGGGTAATCGATATGATGTCCGGAATGCGCAGGAAGAGGTTCCAGGTCTTGCGTTTCGAGCAGACCCTCCTTCAGCAACAGATCGGGGCTGATGAGCAGGGGATTGAATCCAAACGCGGCCTGGCTGAGATAAGGCGAATTGTCCGTGCCCGTATCCGTCGGATTCAGCGGCAGGATCTGCCAGTACCGCTGCCTTGCGGCTGCGAGACTGTCCGCGAACCGGTAGGCCTCATGGCCCAGGTCGCCGATCCCGTACCGTGACGGAAGGGATGAAATGTGCAGCAACAATCCGCTTCGTCTTGTGTCCATGGGACTCCTCTGATTGATGTGCGATGACGCTGCCGGCAAAGGTACCCCCTAGGGGGATAAAGCCGGACGGTAAAGTCTTTATTCCAAAGACGGATGATTGAAGCTCCCCGGCATAGAGCTGCCCGGGAATCTTCGATCTTTAAAGAAGAAGACCTTTATTTTCGTTCGATTGCCCCGGGGCAGGCCCCCGGGAATGCGCTCTCTTACTGGTTCACCGGCAGCCTGAAGCATTTATCCCCCTGTTATTCGATCCGGACCTATTACCGGATCAGAACCATTTTACCAGCAGAACAGGTTGTGCGTGAACGCAGCCGGACCAGGTAAATCCCGCTTCCAGCCTCATGCCCGCCCTTGTCTTTTCCGTCCCATTCGGCTGTGTGAAAACCGGCCTTCAGCATCCCCTGTTTCAAAACGCGGATCAGACGCCCGGATGCGTCGAAAACCTCGATTCTTACGGATCCAGGCTGAAAAACCTCAAAGGCGAAGGTTGTCCGGCTGTTGAACGGATTCGGATAATTGGGATGAAGAACGGGCCGCTGCGGGACAACAGGCCGTTCCAGCCCCTTCACGCTGCTGCTGAGCGGCGGCAGGTCCAGGCTCAGCGGTTCATCCGATATCACGAATACTGCAGCGCCGTATCCAGGCAGGGACAATTCCAGGCTGTCCGGGATCGCGTCCAGGATGGTCTGCTTCCCCCCGTAAAAATCATGGATGTAGCACGGGCGATCGGAACCGGAAACTAAAGCCCATTCCTCCATGTTCAGCCCGATTTTCACGCTCCGGTCCGTCTGGCTGAAATTCAGGACCACCACGCCGTTCTGATCCGGCCAGGGCCTGCCGAACGCATACACAGAGGCATTACCGGTTTCGAGTCTGGGCTGCACGGATTCGTCGAGGCTGTTGATGCTCCCGTCCCCGTTCGTGTCCGTGAACTGCGTCCGGAATGCCGGGAAATTTTTCCGGATCCAGGCGATTTTCTGATAATGGATACCCAGTATTTCTCCATTGGGATTGCCCCAATCCACTTCCGATCTGACCCGGTAATCCCTGCCCCCACCCATGCCGAAACCCATGCCCATTTCCTGGCCCTGAAACAGCATGGGAATGCCCGTTGAAAGAAAAACAGCGGCTGAAACAGGCATTGTTTTTTCCACGCTGCCGTACCGGTAGACCGCCCTGTCCTCGTCCTGGTTCTCCAGAAAGCGAAGATAATAGGAATCCGGGCCGGGTCTGTAAGACCCATTGACCAGGCGTTCGTTTAATTCCGATATGGAAGGGAATATCTGTATTGAGCGCAACAGGGACCAGTCGTATGCTGCGTCCACCCCGCCGTTCTGATCCGCATAGATGAATTCAGTTCCAGTACCCGTGCCTTCCGCCTCGCCGAGAAGCAGCAGGTCTGTTTTCAGGGAGCGCAGGGACTTTCGCAGCGGGCGGTCGAAGGCATCCGGTCCATAGCGGCGGTTCGGTCCCCAGTACACGTCGAAACGGAACCCGTCTATGTCAAAAGTCCGGATCCAGTGCCTGTACACGGCCAGCATATATTCCCGCGCTTCCGCGTCGGACCAGTTCCAGTTGAGCAGGGCATCGCTGAAGTCGGTATAATAGACGATTCCGTCAGGTGAAACGGTCTGTCCGAGGCCGCTGTCGTTGTGCGGGATGACCGCATGCTGGTAGAAATCATAATATCTGCTGAAAGGTCCGCGGGCTCGCACATCCAGGGCCAGGGGATGGGAACGGCTCGAGTGGTTGGGCGTGACATCCAGAATGACACGTATGCCCGCCTCATGCGCCGAATGGATGAAGCTGCGGAAATCCGCTTCACTCCCGTATGCCGGATCCACACGGAAAAAATCCACGATGTTGTACCCGATGTTCACGCCTGTGTCGATCTCGCCTTCCACATCCATGACAGGCAGGAGCCAGATCACGTTGAATCCCATACTTCTGATCCAGGGCAGACGCTCCTCTGCGGAACGGAAAGTGCCTTCATGGGTGAAAGACTTCACGAAAACCGTGTAAATCCTCGCATCCGGGACCCAGGATGGAGGATCCTGTTCATCCGGTATGCGTACGGAGCCTGAATCCGTGACAGTGAAAAAACGGATCGCTGTGCCGCAATGCCCGCCGTCATCCGTTGCATCGAGCCGGACGCCATAATCGCCCGGCATGGCCGGAGGCGCAACTGCGATTTGCTCCTCTGTTCTTCCATCCAGTCCCTGCAGGATCGCAAGATTGTATTCCTGACACGACCAGTAAAAAGACAACGGATCCGCCTGGGGATCCTCTGCATCTGCAGTCAACACGATATGCCCGGATTGGCCGTCCAGCGACAGGAGGATGTCCACGTCCGGTTCCTGTCGTTCCGGAAAAAAGAGACTCAGTGTGTCCGAATGCGGGGAGGATCCGTTCTCGTACAGGGCCGTGGCCAGAAAGCGGTTCCAGCCCGTATCGAGTCGCACGACGGCCTCGTATCCGTCCGCTGTCGGGGTGAAGGTTTCTTCGACTCCACCGATGCGGTTCAGGGCAATGCGGCTGAGCCCTTCCTTTTTCTTCACGCGCCAGCGTATCGTCCTTTCATCCGCCAGGCAGGTGTCTCCGGAAGGCGTGACAAAAAAAACGTCCTGGTTGAATACTGAGAAATGCGTGGAATCTTCAGCTGTTTTTCCGTCCAGCGTGACGATGCGTATCACCGCAGTATGGATTCCGGGCGCGAGGCCGGACAGCTTTCTGTGATAGATCCTCAGCGGGAATTGCACATGCCCTTCGAGGGATTCCGGCGTGCCGTCCAGCATCAGGCGGGAATGCGCCAGATCCAGGGAATCAGACTTGCGGTACAGGAATCCGGCAGCCAGAACCGGGTCGCCTTCGGTGACGATCGTGCCGGGTGCGGGATGGATCTGGAACACCGCAGCATCACCGACATCAAGCAGCGAGTTGTTGTTGTCCGAAGGATCGGAACGCCTGTTCAGGGGATCGGTAAGCCACCGGTACGAGGATCCGGACGCATTCAGATGTTCGTGAAACTTGTAGGCGTAGGATCCCCCAGTCTGAAGGTCAACGGTCTTGATGTAACATCCGAGCAAATCATCGAATGCCATGCGGGACGGCGCGTCAACCGCAATCCGTCCGTTGCTGTTGGGCCCCCAGCCGTTGAAACTCCCCGGCACATAGGCGCCTGCTGCATCCTCGGAGGGATAATGACGGAAGCAGACCGGGACCGTGTTCTGGGACGCAGCCTGTCCGGTAAAACCCAGGAAGATGGCGCAAAAAAAGAGGTTTTGCAGGTTTTTACGCATTGAACCGTATCTCTTGATGAAGGGATGAGTTATCCATCATGATCATTATTTTTCCCACCCCTTTGTTCCCGACAAAACACTTCGGGAACGACTCCCCTCCCACGAAACCCCGGGATGTCATTGCCGAAATCTTCAAGCGGGAATCCGAGCGGTTGGAGTCCTGATGGCCCCAGGGCTGAGCCCTGGGGCCATCGACACGTGATTTTAGACAGCACTGCGCCATGATCATGTTTTTTCCATACTCCTGGGTTCCCGATAAGGCACTTCGGGAACGACACTCTGCCCGCGAATCCCCGAGAGGTCATTCCCGCACTCTTCCAGCGGGAATCCAGGGTGGATTGCGGAGGACTACACCCGATCAAAGAATGTCCATGCAAAAAGCGGAGGGCCGCAAAGCCCTCCGCCCTTTTGTCGCATGATCCGCATTCCCTGAATGAAAAAACGGAGACTATTTCATCAGCATGATTTTCCGCGTCCGGACGAAATCACCGGCCTGCATGCGGATCAGGTAAACGCCGGAACCCAGATTGCCCGCCTGCCAGCTGATCTCGTGCGTCCCGGATTTCTGCAACTCGCCGTAGAGCAGGACATCCACTTTTTCGCCGGCAAGGTTGTACACGGAAAGGAACACCTTTTCCGGATGCGCCAGCGTATAACGTATCGCTGTGGAAGGATTGAACGGATTCGGATGATTCGGATGCAGGACGAAAAGATCCGGGATCCCGTTCCGGGATGAAACGCTCGATTTGGCCGCGCCGCGGCTGTAATCCCATTCGGAGTAGAATTTGGGATCGATGCTTCCGAATTGAGCCTGAATCGTCGCGTTCGGGAGAAAATCATCCACGTTTTCCCAGTGATTATTGCCGAATCCGCCCTCGTTGTCACCGCCGCCTATGCCGAACTTGAATTCCTGGCCCACCACGTCCTCGTCCGCGCGCGTAAGCTGGAACTGAATCGTGAATACGCTGTCTCCTGCGGCCCGGTCTCCCTGGGTGCCGTCGTCCACCATGCGTTTCTCCGGGAGGGTCATGAGATGGGCGCCCCAGTCCGGACCCACTGTGTTGCTCCAGGATCCTGTAATCGGACCGTTGACTGCGACTCCAAGCATGAGCACGCTGTCCGGATCGCCTACGTTGAGCGTCCCTTGAATGTCCAGAAGCGGCTCACCGCCCTCGAGCAAATGGACGATGGCCGGCCTCACATCGCATTCCAGGGTGACCAGCACGTCCTGGGCGATCACGGCCATATTCCTGAAAAAAGGCGGCCTGTGCAGGTTGCTGCTGCCGCGCACGGTGTCCGCCACCGAGATGCTTTTCTTGGTGACGCGCACCTGCCTGAACTGGGCCTCGCCCTGGATGGCGCCCTTGTAATCGAAATTATAGAAACCCTCCACATTGTCCTTACCGTTCTTCACCGAGTAGTAGACGTAATCCAGCGTGTCCCCGTACGTGGAGGTTACGTCCCCTGTGCCCGCATAGAAGGTGGAGATGCCCTGCCTGAGCAGCGGGATGGTGACCACCTCCTTGGCCGTGCTGTAATACCCGAAGCGCGCCTCCACCGTGTCGCCGTAGGTGAATCCGCGGTTCTGGATGGCGTGTGAGAGATCCACCAGCACGCTGACGGTGATGATGTTCGAATGCACAACCGGCGGAGGACCGCCTCCGCCCATGTAGATGTCCCAGTTCGCGGAATTGTTGTTGTCCCAGGCCTTCGCGTTGGTGAAGACAAAATGCACGGTCCTGATTGTGTCATTGGTGGGGATGACGATTTCCCATTTGCCGTCCGGCAGCTGGGTCATGGGGCTCTGGCAGGCCTTCCCGTCCGACCACCCCTTGGTAT
>JAFGEX010000275.1 GCA_016931355.1 bacterium | reverse complement strand
CTTCTATTTTATCGTTCCTGCTTTTCAATCCATCTGAAAGCGCTTTTTCCAAATCGACCGTGGCGCCATTTATATCAAATTGATTATATTTTCGAATGCCGCTTTTCAGGTATTCTTTCCCCAAGTCCTGCGCAAGCAAAGCGAGAGGCTCAAAAAAAATGAAGGTGAATAATGAAAAAATTGAAATGACCGATATCGGCTTGAGATGGTTATAAATGAAATTCACTTTTATTGTCCTCCGTGAGGATAAATGTCTTGGTATAAAAAAATGCTTGTCGGCTATTCTTTATCCAATCGTTCAAAAATCTTGATATTCAGATCGTCTTCTGAAATATGGATATCTTTTGCAATTTCACGGTAACCGCTTCTTCTGAGAATGATTTGATGAGGACCCATCGGCACCGTTTGAATGAAACAGGGAGAGGTCAGTATTTTATTGTCGAATACAATTTCACACCAGGGTTCTGTCCTGATATAAACGGACCCTGTCATAGGGGCCCGATCGATCGTATCCAGAATGAATACAAAATCGCCCTTATCCAAATTGGGATCACGAATTTTCCCATATTGCGGGTGTTGAGTTGCATGGGAATATTCAGCAACTCGCTCATGTAAAAACAATCCTAATTCAGTACCTGAGATATAGCCATCCTTCGTCAAGTCTCCTTCTCCCTGAATAGCTAATACCAACTGTTCGGCGAATACGCTTTCGTCGGGGACCTCTTCTTCTTCAGTTCCGGAAACGATGAATTGCCTGACCGGTAGGTTGATTTTCTCCGATATCGCCTGCGGAATGGCCCGGCTCAAGGCGAAGATCGAACCTGAAAAGCAGCTGTCGAAGAAATAAAGCACATGTTTCGCCTGTATCTGTCGTGATTGATTCTCGAAATCCTGCATGCTGATCGCGCTGTCCATAAAAGCCGCCTGGTTCTGGTATGGCAGAGGGGCATCTGCCGGGACAATGTATCCTAATCGCCCGCCGTATGACATTTTCAGAGTATGGCCATGTCCCGCAAAAAAGAACAGCAGGCGGTTGTCGGAATCAGTGCCGAAAGTAAACATAAATTTGCGGATGGCATCATGAAGTTCTTTTTTGGTGGGATTTTCAACAACCTCGACATCGAAGCCATGACGCATCAATGTATTTTTAATTTTCTGACAATCTTTCACTGCATTGGGCAGATCAGGCCATCCGTTCGTATAATCGCTGATGCCCACCAAAAGTGCGTGACTCTCATGGTAGGACGCGACAACATTCCCTTCCTTGGATTTGATGACTTGCTTGAATCCCCTTGTATCCTTGGCAGACATATCGGAATTCAATAAAAGGAGGAACAGGTAAACAGCTACCTGAAAAATTTTATTATGTGGCATTTGAGACCTCGTGTCATTTTTGGATGCAATAGGATTTTTTGAATGATTCATAAAAAATGACTCCATCGAAGAATGAAAATCATCCTTTCATTCCAGAATGGGGAAATGATTGTCTGATGGTTGAACGTTATAATTTTGATGTTACTATATAACATTTTTCAAAAGGAATCAAGTCTTTTTTGCTGACTGAAACATTCGAACCTCTCAAGATGCTCCTGTTCTGGGATTCGAAATCCACCTGACTTGATATTCTCTTACAGAAAAAAGCGGATACTTTCTATTTCTCGTAAATCACCTATAAAAAATCGAGGCTCGCCTCCATTTCGCAGCAGTGAATCTTCAATCTACAGGAATAGAGACGCTGATGTCCGCTCGCTTACACAATTGCAAAATGCAGTGTAAACGAGGGCTGGCATATTTTATTCTTCCTATAATAAAAATATAACATCTCTATAACTTTTTCTATCTCCCGCTCACTTCCGCGCGGCCGCCTCCCTTGCGTGCCATGTAGTCGTTGTTGTACATGGCTTCCAGCAGCGTGGGCGGCAGCGAATAGCTGCCTGTTGTCACGGCATGGAGTTTGACCAGGAAATCCGCCGGTTTGTCTCCGTAGCCCAGATCGAAAAACCACATGATCCGGTCGTCGCGGATGTCCGTGTAATCAGCGGATACGAGCCTCATCTGTTCCGTCCAATGCGGCATTTCCTCTCCGGAAAGCCGCGTGTTGTCTATCTCCCAGCCAGCGGGAAGGACCTGGACCAGCGCGAGATTTTCAATGTGGCCGCCGGACAGTTTTTTCTGAACCTGGAAATGGCCCCAGAAAGCCTTGCCCTGCCTGATGCTCGAGGGATTCAAAGCCTGGCCTTCCTCATCCAGCCATTCCACGGACAGGGAGATGTTTTTTTCCACATCGTCCATTTGATAGATGAGCGGGATGCCGTTCCACTCCAGGACCGCGAAGGCGCGTTCAATCCCCGCTTTTTTGTTCAGCTCGATCTCCAGGGTTCCGCCGTATTCTTCGATCGGCAGGCCGACCGAGAGGTCCTTGGTCTTGAACGGGATGGCTTTCCCGCTCGGCAGGCGCACAGTGCCGGACCATTCGGTTTTTTCATCCGCATTCAGGGCGGTCAGGTATTTGCCGAATGCCAGCAGCATGTAGCCTGTCGTCTGTGTGGAATACCAGGTATGCGTGCCGAGCGCGGATGCGATTTCGTCCGCCGCCCTGTCCGCCTGCGGCCAGAATCCAAACAGGGTCAGCATTTCGAGTATCATGGCCTTGTCCCGGAACAAAGATCCGAAAGTCCCGCCGAATTCCTGGTAAGGCTTGACATCCAGGCCTGCGGAACGGTGTATCTCTTCGGCCGCGCGGTCAACGCCCGCTAGTTTGTACGAGCCTGCGAGCAGCCATTTTTCCGCATTGCTCATGTCCTTCAGGCTGTTTTCCCGAAGCAGGTTCATGGAGCCGATTTCCGGTTCCCCGGCAAGGGCCAGGAGATAGACGCGGTACACGCGCTCCATCAGGTTGTCCCGCGTGCTGCGCGCAGCAGATTTCTGATGGCGCAGCCAGTTGCCGTAAAGCTCCGGAGGGACTGCGTAACCCAGCTTTTTGGCCTCCACGAGGAAATGTCCGGTATAACTGGTTCCCCATACGGACAATGCCCTGCCGCCGGGCCAGTAGGTGAATCCGCCGGATGGAAGCTGGAACCGGACGAGCCGCTCGATCCCTTCGTTGATGTATTCGTCTATCTTCCCTGCGTCCCGCGCAGTGGTCTGGATGACTTTCTTCAGGAAAAGCTGGGGGAACACGGCGGATACGGTCTGTTCAATGCATCCATACGGATAGTGAATCAGCCCGTACAGGCGGCTGGTTGAAGACAGATCCGGCCTTCGCTGGATGCGCAGCACAGCCTCCTGCGTGCCGGCCAGTCCTTTGGGTACGGCGATTCGGCGGGTCCTGCCCGGTTCCAGGGTCTCCCTGACGATTTCCTGGATTTTTGGAGAGGACGGACGCACTGCGAGGTCCACGGTCTCCGATGCGCGATGCGAGGAGGACTGGGCCGTGATCGTGATCCGCGCTTCTCCTTGAGCCTGATCCGCCTCCAAATCAAAGAAACTCTCTTTGTCGCCTTTTTCCGTGAAGGCCAGTTCTTTTTCGGAGGAACCTTTCACATGAACCGGGCCGGACGGTTTCACGGAAACCCGGACGCCGCCGATCCGGTCTTCCATCGCAAACACGCTGACCGGGACCGTTATTCGGTCCCCCGGGCCCAGGACGCGGGGCAGACTCGGCAGAATCATGAGGCCGGTCCTGACCGGCACGGTTTTCTCTGCGGAGCCGTAAACCGCATTCCGGGCTGAGGCGAGCATGATGCGCACGGACCCCACATAATTCGGCATCTCGAATTCAACTTCGGCTTTGCCGTCCTCATTTGTCATGAGCGGCCCTGCGAAAAGGGCCACGGGCTTGAAGCGCTGCGCCTTCCCTTCCCGCATCTGGGATTTGCGGTATTCCTCCTCGACATCCCCGCCTATGGCAAAGACCTTGAACACGTCGCCCTTGTTCGCCCCGATGACCTGGGAAAAGAGGTCGAAGGTGCGCACCGCAAGCCGCACCTTCCTGAAAAACGCATCCCAGGGGTCGGGTGTCTCGAATCCGGTCAGGTCAAGCAGGCCTTCATCCACGACCGCCAGGGTGACCTGTGTGGGTTTCCCGTCCCGGGTCCGGATCTTCACCTTGAAGGGCTTGTTGGGTTCAAAGGATTCGGATGTCTCGATGGCGAGTTCCTGGCGCGAATTCACATCCTTGATCTGTATCGGAAGCACGCCGTACATGCGCAGCGGGCGGTCGTTTTCCGTCTGGGCAAACGGTTGCAGCACTGAAACCGTCACATAGGCGTTGGGTATCATTTCAGCCGTTATCGGGATCTTGATCTGCATCTCGGGGTTTCCATCCACATCTGCGCGGTCCGAGTACAGCACTTCCTCGCCCTTTTCCACGCACACCACGACGTTCCCCTGATGGGGAGCCGGAAACCGGATCACGGCCTTTTCCCCGGGCATATACTCCTTTTTATCCGAGGAGAGGAGCAGGAAATCCGCGCCTTCCCCGGAGGTGGGCAATTCGCCCCAGCCGTATGCCTGGAAGAAGAGACCCGCCGTGTGGCCGGCCTTGTCCGCCACCTCCACCAGATACTCACCGGAGGATTCGGGCTTGAATGTCAGGGCCGCAGCCGGGATGCCGGAGGCCAGGGTGCCCTGCTTGATCAGTTTTGTGGAAAGGTCCTTTTTGAAGCGGAGCCGGTAATCGCTGCGATCCTCGTACTCCCACCACCAGTACCTGCGGTTCGAATAGATCCTGTAATCCAGCATTCTGCCGGCCTGGGGTTCGCCGTCTTGGTTAACCAAGGCCACGGAAACGGATGTTTCCTGCCCGGTTTGGGCACTCCCCCACTTCGTGTCCGGTTTTTTGAGACCCACGTAGAAGGGATAGGGATGCACATCCATCGCAAGTGTATTGCGGTTTCGCCTTCCGCCCCTTTCGAGCACATCCGCACGGATCTCCGCCTGCATGCGGGACGGCAAGCTGCCCGGATTTGGAAGTTCCCAGCGGACCCGGGCCCTGCCTTCTGCGTCCAGCGCGCCGCTGAACAGATTTTTGTGAATGGGCTTGTATTCCACCGCTTCATGGTCGAATAAAAATTCCGGATATTTGGACGGGTTCAAGGGTTTTTTGACCAGCGTCCCAGCCACCTCGGCGTCCAGGCCGGATGCGGGATTGCCGAAAAGATAGGATGACTGCACGGTCGCGGAAAGAATTCTGTCCCTGGGTCCGAGGATTTTCTGCTCCGGGGCGATGCGCACCTTGAGCGTATAGGGCGCCACGGTTTCGATCCGGAGCACATGCCGGAAAACGCGGCTCCCCACCGTCATCTCAACGCGCCAGTTGCCTGTCGGATCCGCGGGCGATGTCCTGTATTCGAGATGATAAAAACCGTCTTTCGCCTCCCGCAGTGTCCTGGCGAATACTTTTTGATTTCTCGGATTGAAAATTTCCACAGGCACAGGATGATTGTCCGGGAAACTCCCTTCCCTGTTCCTGGCGATGAGGCACAGATGCACCGGATCACCGGGCCTGTACACGCCCCGGTCCGTGTAGATACAGGCCCGCATGCCCTCGGCTGAAGCCTCCTCTCCGCCCACATCGAACCCTGTGAGATTCCACTCCATTTCGCCCGGCTTGACCAGGCTGAGCTGGCCGTCCTTGGAGGCTTCGATGTAGAAAACATCTTCCTGCACATTCTTGAATTCCGCAAAACCGTTCGCGTCGGAGCGGTTTTCAGCCACGATCTGGTTCTGGTACGACCGGAGGCGCACATCCGCTCCCGCCAGAGCGGATCCGGATTGAATCTGTGTGGTCCAAACGAGTATTCTGGACCCCGCCTTTTTACAGGTTATTCCGATATCGCTGACCAGAATGGGCTTGTAGATGCGGCCGTGGCGCCACAAGTATCCATCGGAATAGGGGCTGCTGTAATAATCCTCCCAGTCAATCCTGTCCCGGTGTTCCCGGTCTGTCTCCTCATTTCTGTTCAGATCACCGTACATCATGTCCTGTTTTCTGAAGGTCAGGGAGACCAGGAAAAGGCCGTCATTTCCCGGAATGATTTTCGAAAGGTCGATTTCATGCTGAAGCCAGGCATTCATGGTTTCGCCGATTTCCAGCGTGTCCTCAGCCACCTTCACACCGACGCGCTTCATTTCATGATCGTAGAAACCGTCATTCCTGGATTTGCCGCTGGACAATTGCTCCTGCTGGAGAAACTGGCCGAGATTGGATTCGAACACGCGTTGTACCGAGATGCGGACACGTTTCAGATTCACGGTCTGGAAGCGCAGCTTCATCTCGTTCATGGAGGGGAGGAACACGCCGTCGCCGGCGAAGCGCATTTCAGGTTTCATATCCTCGAGCTGTACCCTCTGCGTCTCCTCTCTCTGCGTGGATGTGCCCCATTTGCTTTGAATGCCCCTGGCAACTGTCACGGTATAGGTTTCCCCGAAAACAAAATCCCCGTCCAGGCGGATTTCCTTGCCGGAAACCGTGGCGCGCACGTTGACATCCGGGTCCACGCGCACCAGGCCTGTAATGTCCCTGCGCGCATCCAGGTCGTCCGAAAACAGGACAACCAGTCCGAACCGTTCGGCGGCCGGTTGTTTGCGGATGGACACGACGCGCATATCCTGCACTGCCGGCAGCTCCACGGTCTGTTCGAACAGATGGGTGAGATCCAGGCTCTCCTTCCGGACGCGGAGTTGGAACGATTGGGGCTCGCCGGTTCTCGGCACGGGCTTTGTCCTAAAAGACGCGTTCTTCCGGTCGTCCGACAGGTTCATTTCGAACGCCACCGGCTTCCCGTCTTTTTCGAAGCGGACCGCCTTGCTCAGCGCTTCCTCCTCAACGGGCTGGCTGAAGGAGAGGCTGCCTTCGTACAGTACAATGGCCGGATCTCCCGGTTTTTCAGGCCGGAAGTCCCCGGACGACGAAAGGATCATTTGTCCGGATGTTTCAAACCGGAAGTCCAGGGATTTCAGACCGGATGTGTTTTTCGATCCCAGCAGCGTTTCCAGTGCAAGCGATCCGTAATAGGACTGTCTGGAGCGAAGCGGCTTTTCGGGTTTGAAGACCAGGGTCTGGCTGTCCTTCCAGAAGGCCTTTCCCTTTATCGCAGGATCGAATTGAAACACCGGTTTTTCGAGTGCGGGGCCTATCTCGCTGTCACCGGCCATGGCGGATGTGAACCGCACCTCGATCTCCGCGGCCGGAGACTGGGGGCTGCGGGGCACGTGGCTGATGAGTCTGGCCACTTCCGGACCGTAGGTGACTGCCGCGGGTTTCTGCTTTTTGGCGCAACCCGTAGAGAGAAACAGGGCAGTCAGGATGGCCGCACAAAAAAATACCGGCTGTAATGAATGTCTTGTCCGCATGCGAACCTCCTTGTGTGGGCCCGGACGGATGGGATTGGTCAGGTTGGAAATGAGATCCGGATCTCTTGTATCCAAAAAATTTTGCTCTCGTGCCCGTGGCCTCCGTGTGCGCAACAAACCCCTGAGCGCACACGCGAAGACCGTGGGCTCCGGAAGAATAAGACTTTTCCCGCTGTGACAGGAAAGACCGGCATTCACCTGAGCCTGCACGCATCCTTCAGGTCTATGCGGTCGGCGGATCCACCGGCGCGGAGATAATCCCCGGTGCCCGGGTCGAAGCGGTAATCCACGCCCCAGGCATCCGCGTGCCTGAGGATTTCCTCCACGGCATCACCAATGAACGAGATTTCTTCGTCCGTCATGGTCGGGTGCGTGGAGATGCGCACCCATCCGGGCTTGCGGCTGAGGTCGCCGTGGTCGATCCGGTCCGTGATCGAGCGGGACTCGTTCCTGCCGATGTTCAGCAGGATGTGCCCGTATGTGCCCGCGCAGGAGCATCCGCCGCGCGCCTGAATGCCGAACCGATCGTTGAGCAGCCTCACCATGAGGTTGTGGTGAACGGCCCGGGAGTAGAACGATACGTACCCGATGCGGTTTTTCTGATCCGGCTCCAGCACCTGAATGCCCGGGACGGACAGGAGCCTGGTCATGAGCAGCTCCTTGAGCGCGTGCTCACGCTCCCGGATCTGTACGGCCCCCATTTCCTCCTTGAGCCGCACGGCCAGGGCGGCCTTGACCGCCTGCAGGAATCCCGGCGTGCCGCCGTCCTCCCGCATCTCGATGTCTTCATAGAAATGATGGCCGCCCCATGGATTGGTCCACTTGACCGTGCCTCCGCCGGGCTGATCCGGCACGGATATTCTATAAAGGTCCCGGTTGAAGATGATGACGCCCGAAGAACCGGGGCCTCCCAAGAATTTATGCGGAGAAAAGAAAACCGCATCCAGTCGGCGGTCCTCCTCCGGCGGATGCATGTCAATCGGCAGGTACGGCGCGGAAGCCGAGAAATCCACGAAACACAGGCCGCCGTGTTTGTGCATGATTGCAGCCATGTCGTGATAGGGGGTCCAGATCCCGGTGACATTCGAGCATGCGGTGAAGGATCCGATAAGCAGGCTGCGCTTCCTCCCCTCATCCGCCAGTTCCTCCAGATGGGCCAGGTCCGGCAGGCCCCCGGGATCCCTGCGCACGATGCGCACGTCGCACAGGCATTCCTCCCAGGTGGTCTGATTCGAATGATGCTCCATGTGCGTGATGAGCACCATGGGCCGCTCGTTTTTGTCCTGGTGGATTTTTTTCTTGAATTTCTCGGCAATGCGCAGGCCCAGGATGCGCTGGAATTTGTTCACCACAGCCGTCATCCCGAAGCCGGCGAAGAGGAGGACGTCTCCTGCGGAGGCGTTCACGTGTTTCTTGATGATCTCGTGCGCCTGCCTGTAGGCGTCCGTCATGACCGTGCCCGTGGTCGTGGTCTCCGTGTGCGTGTTGGCCACGTACGGCCCCAGGGTCTCAGAGAGAAAGGTTTCTATCGGCCTGTACAACCTGCCGCTGGCAGCCCAGTCCGCGTAAAGGATTTCCCTTTCGCCGGACGGGAAGGCATGCTTCCGCCTGTCGCCGATGATCCGGCTGCGGAAGGATTGGAAATGACTCTGGAGAGCGTCGTTTTTTTCCGAGGATTTCATGAGAGGCCGGTCCCCGATATCTGCCGGTGCGCGGAATCAGGATTTTACTGCTTATAGATCCGCGGCACCCGGGTGTTGATGTTCGTCAGGACTTCATAGGGAATGGTGCCAGCCCATTCGGCCAGATCTTCGCAATGGACGGATTCCCGGCCGGATTCCCCGATCAGGATCACTTCATCGTCGTTGAAAGCGCTGTCGGATTCGATGTTCACCACGATCTGGTCCATGGAAATGGTCCCGACGACCGGGTATTTCCTCCCGCGGATCAGGACATGCACATGATGGGACATGGAGCGGAAATAGCCGTCTCCGTATCCGACCGGCACGGTCACGGCCCGCACCGGATGATCGCTCTTCCATGTGGATCCGTACCCCACCGGATGGCCGGGTTTGATGATTTTGTAATACACGACGCGTGATTTCCAGGAAAGCACAGGCTTCACCGCAACGGAGCGCGGGACTTCCCTGGTCGGATAAACCCCAAACAGCAGGATGCCGGGCCGCACCAGGTCCAGCCTGGCCTCCGGCATCTGGAGAATCGCTCCGGAATTGGCCATGTGGCGGAGAGGCGGCGCCGGGATGCCGCGTTTTTCGAAAAAATGAAGCACTTCAAGGAACCGTTCGAGTTGAAGGCGCGCATAGGTCAGATCCGCTGAATCCGAGCCGGCGAAGTGGGAAAAGATCCCTTCCACCTGGACATGGCGGCATTTCAGGCTTGTTTCCAGGAAGGATTGTGCGCTGTAGTAATGAACCCCGATTCTCTCCATGCCGGTGTCTATTTTCAGATGTACGCGGGCCGTGACACCCATTGCGTCGGCAGCCTCGTTGACCTGCCTGAGTTTTTCCAGCGAGGAGGCGGTAATGGTGAGCCCGTGTTTCAGAAAATGCGGCACCTGGTTGCCGACAATCCCGCCGAGTACCAGGATGGGAAGCCTGACTCCCGCCTTGCGGATCAGGATGCCCTCCTCAAGCACTGCCACGCCGATGTAGTCCGTGCCCAGTTCCTCCATGGCCCGGGCGATGCGCACCATGCCGTGCCCGTACGCATTTGCCTTGAGTATGGGCATGATTTTGGCGGGTGCGACATGACGCCTGATAGCCTGGTAATTTTCTCTAAGCCGATTCAGGTCCACTTCCACATGAGTGGGCCGTACCGCCTCATCGGTGCTGATGGTGGGATGATTCAGGGGCTGCATCATGGACAAAATGTACATGAACTAAATCTTTAAATCAAGGCGTTTATGGCCGGATTCCCTTTTTCCGCCTGCCGGATTTTGGCGAAAACATTTTGTTTTTTCAACACTTTTATTTAATTTAAAAGACTTAAATGGGAGCGCCTGATGAACCTGATCACCCTCACTTTCGAAATCCACGAAGAAGATGTCAACCTTATGATTCAGCGTCTTTCCGTTCTGAAGGCTTCTTTTCGCGAGGAGGCCATGGACCTTTCCCTTTACCAGTCTTCTTCCCAAAAAACGCGTTTTACCATGATGATTCAAACGGACAAAACCGCGGATGACATCGCGCAGTTCATCCAGGCGCATCCTGAGGCGAGGTCGTTCTTCGAGTCCGTCAAGGACAGCACGGGGCGCATGGTTTTGTCTTTCCTGGAGCGTAGGATATAGAGCCATGACGGGAAATCCGGTTGAGCATGCGTACACGGCGGATCCGGCCCTCTATGAGGGCGGCGGATTCCGGATGAACGGCCCGGACGGCATCGACCGTCTGGCCGAATGGCTTCATCTGGACTCCGCGGACATGAAGCGCGTGGCGGATGTTTACCCTGTGCGCATCAACCGTTACTTTGGAGAACTGCTCAGGATCAGGGGCGAATCCATCGCCAGGCAGGTTGTGCCGGATCCGGCGGAGTTGTCGGATGATGAAGGGCTGGAGGATCCGCTGGGCGAGGAGCAGGACAGCCCGGTTCCCCATCTGACCCACAAGTACCCGGACCGTGTGCTGTTGCTGGTCACGACCGAGTGTGCCGTGTTCTGCCGGTTCTGCACGCGGAAGCGCAAGATCGGCCGCGAATGCGGCGTAAACGACAAGTCCATCGGGGAGGGCATTCGCTACATCCGCGATCATTCGTGCATCCGGGACGTGCTCGTTTCCGGCGGGGATCCGCTGATGCTTTCCGATGCGCGGCTGGAATGGATTCTTTCGCGCATCCGGGAAATCCCGCATGTGGAGATCATCCGCATCGGGACGCGCATCCCCTCGGCCATGCCCGGCCGTGTAACGCCCCGTCTTGCAGCCCTGCTTTCCAGGTTCCATCCGCTTTATCTGAACCTTCACTTCAATCACCCGGACGAGATCACCCGGGAGACCGCAAAGGCCTGCGGCCTGCTCGCGGATGCGGGCATCCCCCTGGGCAGCCAGACCGTGCTCCTGAAGGGGGTCAATGATCATCCGGACTGTATGGAAACGCTCATTCGGGGATTGCTGCGGATCAGGGTGCAGCCTTATTATCTGCTGCAGGCCGATCTGGCCAGGGGCACCGGGCATTTCAGGACCGCGGTCGGAAGCGGGTTGCGCATCATGGCGGAGCTGCAAAAGAGGCTGCCGGTGTCATCCCTGCCGGTCTATGTCGTGGATCTGCCGGAAGGCGGCGGGAAAGTACCGCTCGGGCCGGGGCTGAACGCGCAGCGGGAAAGGCCGCGCGGGACGAAAAAGCCCGGATAAAAACTGCCACTCATTTTCAGGCCACAGCGACTCGGGCCGGGCCACGTATAAAACTGCCACGCACTTTCAGGTTACCGCGGCCCGGGACAGGCCATGCGGAGCCAAAGACAACCGATCGTTTTCAGGATCAACTTCAGGAGGATGATGATGCGCCGGTTCGCAGTTACTCTGTGTATGATGTTTTTATTGTTCCGTTCAGCTTTTTCCCAGGACTGGTTCTGGCAGAATCCGCTCCCGCAGGGGAATGATTTAAATGATGTGCACGCCCTGGATGCCATGACGGCGATTGGGGTGGGGGATCATGCGTCGATTGTTCAAACCACAGACGGTGGTGCAACCTGGGCCCAGGTTCTGACGGATGCGAATCCGGATTGCGACCTCCAATCCGATTTTTTCCTCGACGATCGGACCGGCTGGATTGCCGGAAGCCATGGAACGATTTTGAAAACGCAAAACGGCGGATTAAGCTGGGACAGTTCGGAAGTGACCGGCATGCCCGATATCCGTTCCATTTATTTCGTGGATTCCGGAAAGGGATGGATTGCAGGCAGCGGCGGATTGTTGGAAGGGACGGCGGATGGAGGGAAACAATGGAATCCCCTCGACTCCGGGACGGGGAAAAATCTTCATGATGTGTTTTTCGTCGATTCCTATTTCGGATGGGCAGTGGGCGACAGCAGCACGATCCTGCATACGGATGACGGGGGACAGACCTGGTCTCCGCAGACGGCACCGGTAGTATCGGACCTGAGATCCGTGCATTTCACCAGCCGGGACAGGGGATGGATCGCAGGCTCCGGAGGAACCCTTCTTTTCACCTCGGACGGAGGATTGGACTGGATTCCCACATCCACATCATTCGGAGATATCCAGCATGTCCATTTTTGGGATGAGCAGAACGGCTGGATCGCCGGGCGATGGGGCCTGATTGCCAGGACGACAGATGCGGGGGCGGAATGGCAGGCCCGGAATTCCGGCTCCGGCAATACGATGAGAGGGCTTTCGTTCGGAGACGACCGGAATGGTTATGCCGTGGGGGATGGGGGAGAAATCGTTGTGACCACGGACGGCGGTGCAAACTGGATTTCCAAAATTTCAGGACCACGGATGAATCTATCCCGGATTTTTTCCTTCAGCACGGATTCAGCCCTGGCGATCGGAGACGGCCGGGTGCTCCATACCTTTAACGGGGGCATGACGTGGACGGATTATGATTTCACCCATCCGGGTTCCGTTTCGGATTTCGAGTTTGTGGACATAAAGACAGGATGGGCGATCGGCTCCATACCGGACACATCGGAGGAGCGCGTGGATGACGCCCTGATCCTCAAGACGACCAACGGCGGCAGGAGATGGCTGCAGCAATATTCGCAGAACCGGAGGGACATGATCAATGCCAGGGTCGGGGCCGTCTCTTTCGCGGACGCTTTCCACGGATGGATTGTCGGAACGAGCAACTGGTCCGGATTCGGCATCATTTTCCGCACAACAGACGGAGGCCAGAACTGGATATACAGCGACAACCGGGTGTTCAGCAGCATCCGGTCCGTCTGTTTCGTGGATGCGTTGAAGGGTTGGACCGTCGGGACTTCGAACCAGGGCATCGGCATTTTGATGATGAGCAGCGACGGGGGAGTGACGTGGAATTATCAGAATCCCGGTACGCAGGCTGATCTGAATCAGGTTCTGTTCGCGGACCGGGACAACGGGTGGATACTCGGCACGAAACTTCCGGAAAGGGTCCCGCTTCTCATCCGCACGAATGACGGCGGGGCCCATTGGGATCCGCAGCAACTCGACATACAAGTCCCCTGGAGAAGCTCTCTTTCCATGGCCTTCTCAGACAGCAGGAACGGGTGGATCGTGGGCGGCAGCGGGATGGTCTATGCCACTACGGACGGGGGGAGGCAGTGGGTGCAGCAGCAAGGCCCCACATCCCGGAGCCTGTCGGATGTCCACTTCGCGGATCCCATGACCGGATGGATAGTGGGTGAAAACGGCACCCTTCTGAAAACGGTAACCGGGGGCGGAATGGAGCGGAACGGATGGACAGGCCCGGACGAACTCACGCTTCTGGTGAATCATCCCAATCCGTTTGAATCATCCACAGATATTGTCTTTTATCTCCCGCAGCAGGCTTTCGTCAGGTTGACTGTTTTCGACATTCTCGGAAGACGGGTCGCCGTCCCCCTGGAGGAATGGCGGCAGGCAGGGCTGCAAAGCGTGACCTGGGAGCCCGCGGGTCCGGCATCCGGCCTCTATGTGTACAGACTGGAGGCGGATGGAAAAGTGAAATGCGGGAAGGCGGTTTATCGAAAATAGCCGACGGCCGCGCATGGGACGTATGATTGAGATGCAGGATACGACGCACAGGAAATTGAAGGATCTTCTCGAATCGCACGGTCAGGGCCATGTGCTCCGCTTCTGG
>JAFGEX010000029.1 GCA_016931355.1 bacterium | reverse complement strand
TCCGGAGGAGCGATGGAGGTCTGCGGCATTACAGCTTGCGAGAAGGTGATCAGGATCAATGCAGGCACAGAGAAGGATGGGATTTTCATGAGACTGTCCTGGTTGATGAACGGCCGCACACTCTGAAATTGCGTGGCAGTTTTTAGGATTAACGGATCATCTCTATTTTCACTGCAGCGCTGAATTTGCCGGAAACGGCACGGCAGATGTACACGCCGGTCGGAGCCGGTCTTCCGAAACGGTCCCTTCCATCCCAGGAGACCGTATGCCAGCCGGCGGGAAAATCCCTGTCTGCAAGCTGCGCGACTTCCTGTCCGAGAATGTTGAACACGGCGATGCGCAATTTACCTTTTTCTGGCATGGCCAGATTAAAATTTGTCTCCGGGTTAAAGGGATTCGGATAATTATGGCTCATTTCAAAACGGTCCGGGATCCGGCCTTTCAGGGCATTCGACACATGCACCGTGAATTCTCCGAATCGGCACGCCGGAAAATCGAAATATGTGTCTTCTCCTCTGAAGGCGCCGGCCTCGAATTCCACCGAGAGTGTTTTTCCCGCATCCCTTGCAGCCGGGATACCTGCCAGGACAAGCCATGACTCATTCTGTTCGAGAACGGTGTTCAGGTCCGTAAAAACAAATTCGCCGGTTTCATCCGGAACCGTGCCGGCAATGACTGTTTCATTCGCATCCCAGGTTTTATCCCCGTTTTCATCCTTCACAAGCATCAGCTGCGAGACCTGCCCGGGATCCGGCAGCAGCCTACCGGCGCAAGCGTCAACAGCGGGCAGATTGAATGTTTCCCGGAATTGCAGGCAGAGGAATGCGCGTGTTTCCCCGGTCTCCAGGCTGTCGCATGCCTTTTCGATCACAGGCCGGACATAGCTGCCCGGAGGAGGGGATGGAGGTGTGGACTGCGACGCACTTTCAGGATGCGTCGCAGTTTGGGCGAATGATGACAGCACGGCGATCCCCGTAAACAGGAGAATCCCTTTGCATATTTTTTTCATGTGAGGGAGGCTGGATGAATCGGGCATTGCGCACTCCATTTTTCAAGAAATACTCCGCTCTGCTCGGATATGTCTGCGGAACGGAGTGTCACTTATGATACCGGCAACATAAGAGTTAACATCAGGAGCTTGAAAGGGCCTTCTCTTTGTCATTCTGAACACATTTCAATGTCAACTTCTATGCTGCCTCCTCAGTATAAATAGTTTTATTGATCGATACTTCGAAAAATTTATTTCAGGTTGACCAAAATTTCAAAAACTGCCACGCACTTTTCAAAACTGCGTGGCAGTTTTAGGGCTATCTCACCTGCGACACGCCGGCCTTGAAAATCCAGAGGCCGTCCTCCGAGCCGTGCCAGGGCAGCACCGCGCGTTCGGGATGGGGCATGAGGCCGAGGATGCGGCCTGTCGGGTCCGTGATGCCTGCCCTGTCCTGGGGCGATCCGTTGGGATTCTCGGGGTAGGGGGCCGGTTTTGAGGATCCGGTATATCTGAAAACAGTCTGCTTCTCCTGGAAATTGGAAGCCAACAGCAGCCTGCCTTCGCCGTGCGCGTTGGGCATTCTCAGCTCCTGGAGCGGAATGCCGGAGGTCCAGATGCAGTCGGATGCTTCGATGGACAGTTTGATCCACCGGCTTTCGAATACGGCGGACGCGTTCCGGTCAAGTATGGCGTGAGGCTCGCCGATCGCGTCCGTACCTGGAAGAAGGCCGGTGTTGATCAGAACCTGGAATCCGTTGCAGATGCCGATGACCGGGATTTTTTTCCCGCGCAGTTCGAGAAGCTGATCCTTGAGCCTGGCGACCAAATCCAGGGAAAAGATTCTTCCAGCCCCGAGATGGTCTCCGAAGGAAAATCCGCCCGGCAAGGCAAGAATGTCGCAATCGGTCAGCCGGGCCTTGTTCTCAATCAGATCGGAGATCAGATGCGTGATGCGAGGCTCCGCCCCGGCCATGCGGAACGCCTCTGCAGTTTCCTGATGGCAGTTTGTGCCGGGCGAATAGAGAATGCTGACTCTGGGTTTCAATGGAATATCTCCGAAAAGGGTTTTGCCCATGAGGCTGCGAGTTCCTCCATGGGGAAAGTCATCTCCTCATCCAATGCGATGATCAGATCCCGGCTCTGAAGCGTCCGGCCGATGCGCACGGCGCCGGAATCTTCCATGATCCGCTCCTGCCCGGGCAGTGTCTCGACCATGATACATCCTATGGATTCCGCGAAAAGCGCGGCATCCAGTGAAAGCCTGCTTCCCAGGCCCATCAGGCTTTGGGCATTCAATCTGCATCCGAGGCCGGAACCGAGCGACATCTCAAAAGCCTTGAGAAATATGCCCCCGCCCCCGATCGCGGCAGCGCTCCGAATTATCCCGTGGGCCTGAAGTGCCCGCAGCTTTTTCCACGCGGCAAGGACTTGCCCCGCATCCGGATCCGGCAGTTTGTCGCCGCGCCTGCCGAATGTATCCAGGTAAACGGACCCGCCGAGACTGCCGGAGAAGGGGCCGATGAGGAAAATGTCATTCCCGGGTCCTGTCCAGGGTTTGGGGATGAGTTTCCACACATCCGGAATGCGCCCCAGGGACAGTACGGCCAGGGTGGGGGGCACATCGAGCCTGAAGCCGTTCTCCCCGATGAAAGAGCCGCTGGAGCTGTCCTTTCCGCTGATGAAAGGAATCCCCAGCGTCCTTGACAGTTCGCAGCAGATTTCAACCATCCGTTGCAGGTCCCATGCAATTGCAGGCGTCACGGCAGGCGTGTAGAAATTGTCGCAGAAAACCATGTCCTCGAGCGCAGTCCCTGCTGCTACCAGTTTCCCCGCAGCCTCCAGGATCATGAGTTTGGCCAGGCCGGCAGGGTCCAATTCCCCGTAGAAGGGGTTGAACGCGATCGCGGAAACAGCTCCGTAGGGCTTGCCCCGCAGGGGGGCGGATGCCCAGATGTCGTTCGGCATGCCGTATGTCCGGTCGTACGGGCCGGTCACTGTGCAGCCCTGAACCGTGCTGTCGAATTGCGTGCCGGCCTGGGCCTGGGAGCAGAGATTGGGGTGGCCGAGAATTTTTTTGAACGCATCCAGCCATTCGGGCCCTGACCGGGGCACGGGGGGCGAAAAAGCAACAGCAGCGCGTTGCTTGCGTGCCGGATGAAGGGACGGAAGCGGGCAGCCTTTCCTGAGGTCTTCGAAGGGCAGGTCCACGACTTTTTCCGCGTCCCGCGATCCGGGCGGTGAAAAACCGCCGGAAGGATCAACCACAACCCGGCAACGGCCGCTTTCGGTGAAACACCCGATGATTTCTGCAGCCACCTGATACTTTTTCAGAAGGGACAGGGCCTGATCCGTTTTCTCCGGTGCGCAGCAGAGCAGCATCCGCTCCTGGCTCTCGGAAATCCAGATCTCCCAGGGGAGGAGTCCGGATGTTTTCAAAGGCACGAGCGACAGGTTGATCCAGATGCCGGTCTCGGATCCCATTTCACCTGCTGCAGAGGACAGGCCGCCCGCGCCCAGATCCGTGATGGCCCGGATGCAGTCCGCATCCCGCAAAGCCGGGATGGCTTCCATGAACTTGCGTTCCTCGATCGGATGCCCGATCTGGACATGGGCCGCGTCCTTTTCAGCCGTGTCATGCGTCATGGAATCGGAGCTCACCGTGGCCCCGTGCAGGCCGTCCCTGCCGGTGGGGCCGCCGAGCAGGATGACATGGTCGCCCGGTCTGGGTTTGCCCTTCTGCGCCCGGGCTGCAGGGATCAGGCCGATCGAATGGCCGAGAGCGAAGCATTTTCCCGTGTACCCCGGATGGAAGCGGTAAACCGGGAACATCATGGGTATCCCCATGGGATTCACGTAATCCGCTGTGCCGCGTATGGATTCGAAGAGGATCGTTTTCGGATGAAGCGCGCCTCTCGGCACATCCTTCCAGACCATCCGGGGATCGCCGATGCCCATGACCGTGCTCCCGCCGATGGGGTTCGCGCCCTGGCCGCATCCCAGCGTGTCGCGGATCACGCCCCCGTGCTTGGTCATGATGCCGCCGTATGGGCTGACTGCAGTGGGAGAATTGTGGGTCTCGCCCTTGACGGTCAGGGCCCAGCCTTCATAGAAAGCCATGACGCCTGCGTTGTCCTCGAACGCGGAGAGGACGAGTTCATGACCGATTTCATGGGTGGCAGCCTGCAGGGCTTCCAGCAGCCTCAGGCTCTTCCAGGTCGTATGGTAACAGTGATCGGACCAGGTCTGCGCGAACATCTCGACTTCCGCGTCCGTCAGGGGCCTGCCGGTTTTCGTCTCGATGCGCTGCAGAGCGGACATCTGTTCGGAATTCATGAAGAGCCGCATGGAATCGCTGATCTGACCCAGTTCCTTACGGGACAATCCTTTCAGGGGGATGGGCACGACACCGCCCGATTCGCCCCTCGGCTTCAGGGAATCCCAGACTTCGTCCTTCCCGATCATGACCTGCACCTGGGGATTGAAAAGGTACCTGCCTGCAGCCTGCTGGGCTGCGGCCTCATCCAGGCCGGTGAACTGGTAGCGATGAAAGATGCGGGCCCATTCCAGCCCGCTGATCCCCAGCGCCTGAGCGCCGTGAAGGATGGACGGCAGTTCGGGATCCGTGACCGCCCGCTGATATCCGATTTCCACGACCGGCCCGCCGCTGTCTTCCAGACCGGTTTCTGTGAGCAGGGTTTCGGAAACAGCGTTGCAGAACAGGGGTTTCAGCCTCAATGCGTCCTGCGCGGAAAGGCCTTGCAGGCGGAAAACCTTTTCCATGCGGACCTGCCGTAAATCTCGGTAACCGTCGTTCCGCAGCCTCTCCAGAAGGGCCTGCGCTTCGGGATCATCGCCCTTGCGGCGAAGATACAGGTTCACGATCAATGATCGGTTCCTTTCGTCCGTTTAAAAGATCCTTAAGTCTAAATCCGAAAGGCCAGAATGTCAAGAGAAAATTTTCCGCAGGATGGGGCTTTTCAGTGAATTGCCGCCTGCGGCCTGCGGTTGCCTGGACGCACGGTATCCATACGCGCCGG